>NZ_JBFUIQ010000015.1:0-69950 GCF_056401795.1 Peribacillus sp. P4_D6 | reverse complement strand
GGCGAAAGCCGAGGAGGCTCCCCGACCGCCCGCGGAAAGCGAGTGCCTAGAGTGGAAATCAACGTCCAAATTGTACAAGCCATAAAAAATAGACAAACTCGATTTTCATCGAGTTTGTCTACAGTCTGAAAGCCCTCCCATAAAGGTTGTTAAAACAACAACAAATGAGGCACCCGGAACGCCAGCCATTCCTTTTGACGTTAACATCAATACGAGTAACAATGTGATCTGTTCTGTAATGGATAAATCTATACCATACATTTGTGCCACGAAAAGTGAAGCAAGTGCTTGATAAATCGATGAGCCGTCCAGATTAAACGTATAGCCTGTTGGAATAACAAAGGAAGTAATGGATTTCGGGCAGCCAAACTTCTCCATTTTGTCCATAAGCCTTGGTAATACCGACTCTGAACTTGCTGTTGTAAATGCCAAAATCAATTCATCCTTTAACACTTTCAGGATAACAAAAATGCTTGTCCCTGACATTTTCGCTATAATTCCAAGAATGGCGAATACAAAGAATACCATCGTCACATAAACAGCCATTACTAGGTTACCTAAAGGAATTAATGTTGAAATACCGAATTTTGCAACGGTTACACCAATCAGTGCAAACACACCAAAGGGGGCAAATTTCATGACTAGATTCGTCACCCAAAACATTACTTCCAACACACCTTCAAAGAATCCAAGAATAGGCTTTCCTTTTTCGCCTATCGCAGCCACACCTAAGCCGAATAAAACAGAAAAGAAGATAATCGGTAATAAATCCGCTTGAGCCATTGATTCAAATACATTTGAAGGAACAATATGAGAAATTGTTTCTCCAAAGCCACTGCTGCCAGCGGTATTTGTCGTTTCTTCATATTTTGAAATATCACTTTTTTCAAGATTGCTTGTATCTAAGCCAGACCCTGGGTGGAACAAGTTTGCCGCCAGTAATCCAATAACAATGGCAATTGTGGTGACAATCTCAAAATAAAGAAGAGTCTTACCGCCTAATTTCCCCAGTTTCTTTATATCGCCGACTCCCGCTATGGAGACGACTAGTGCAGCCATGACGATCGGGATGACGATCATTTTAATTAAATGAATGAAAATATCGCCGATAGGCACCAAAATGGCCATGACTGTTTCATTACCATGGAATAAAGCACCGACAACGATACCTAGTACAAGTGCAACAAAAATTTGAGTAGCTAAGCCAAACCTTTTCATTTGAATTCCTCCTTTGATAGTCGTTCTGTTGTTAGCGCTTTCAATTTTTAGATTATTTCAAGTTTATGATCATCCTACTGGAACCTACTGAATCCTACGGATACTTACAAGGGCCATAAAAAATAATAATTTCAGTCCAAACCCTTCTCACTTTTTTACCTTTTCATGTGTTATGTTTTTAATATAGTGACTGGGGAGGGACCGTATTGAAAAAGAGTATAAGGATATTGCTATTGATTATGATTGCGGTGCCTCTTGCGGGCGAATTCAAGTTTTACCCCTTCGATGATACATTCAGAGTCAGTTTGGGAACCCCCGTCTTCTTCTTGTTTTTACTATGGGGGAGGAGCATCCACCCGATTATTGCAGGCATAGTGACGGGAGTGAGTGTGTTTTTTTTGCGTTTTTCACTGGCTGTCGGGATACGGGACATATCCGTTGAGGATGCGATCTATCTTCATGTTCCCGCCTTTTTCTACTACTTCATTTACGCGTTGGCCTTTCATAAAACGAAATTGAACGAACGGCACGATCAGCCGTTTATGATCGGGCTTTTAGGGGTATTGATCGAGCTTTCTGCAAGTGTATCGGAGATGACGATCCGATCCATCCTGGCGAATCAGGGCACACCCTTGTTAGCCATTGACCAACTTGTTTTAATCGCCTTTATTCGAAGCTTTTTCGTTCTCGGCTTTTTTAATATAGTAAAGCTGAGAGAAGCGAAATCCGCAGAAGCGGAGCAACGCATCCAAAAGGAACAAATGCTGCTTTTCATTTCAAGTTTGTATGAGGAATCGGTTCAACTGAAGAAAACGATGCAAAATGCGGAAGAAATCACCCGAACTTGTTATGACTTTTACCGTCGGATAAAAACAAGGGGGACTGATGGAAGCGATGCGCAAACTGCGTTGCAGATTGCCGGTCTCGTGCATGAGATCAAAAAAGATAACCAGCGGATTTATGCGGGGCTTTCGAAACTTATGTCATCCAAAAACCTGCAGGAATATATGAAGATCGAAGACCTTGGCAACATCATGATCGTGTCCAATAGACGATATGCAGAGTCCCTTCGCAAAGTTATTACATTTACCTTGCATATAGATGATGACCATCCCCCCTATCATGTATATATGGTATTATCATTAATAAATAATTTATTGGCCAATGCAGTGGAAGCCATTGAAGAAGAAGGATACGTATCACTGCATGTGAAAAGGAAAGATCAATTCGTGGAGTTTTGCATCTGTGATAATGGCCCAGGCATTGCGCCAAAGAGGAAGGAAATCATTTTTACAGCAGGTTATACAAAGAAATTCGATGCGGCGGGAAACCCTTCGACGGGAATTGGCTTATCGTATGTGAAACAAACAGTTGAAAAATTTGGAGGACATATCAGGCTAATGGATACCTATAAAGAAACCGTATTCATCGTAGGAATTCCGATTGATGCTATTATGGAGAAAGGGCTAACGAGATGAATTATTTCATTATAGATGACGATCCTGCCATTCGAGGAATGTTGACAGAGATAATTGAAGACGAAGATTTAGGCAAAGTGGTGGGAGAAGCAGAAGACGGAGCTTTAGTGAATAATGGCTTGTTGTTTTTAAAAAAAGCAGACGTTGTCTTAATTGATTTGCTCATGCCATTAAGGGATGGAATTGAAACAATCAGGTCTCTTGCTGATGGATTTCAAGGGAGATTTGTGATGATATCGCAAGTGGAAACGAAAGAAATGATTGGTGAGGCGTATAGATTAGGAGCGGAATACTACATTACAAAACCGCTGAACCAAGTTGAAATTTCATGCATATTAAACAAAGTGAACGAGCGAATACTGGTGGATCAATCGATCCAGGGCATTCAAAAGTCGTTGAACGTGTTTACGGACCGCCCGAAGTCTTCTAAAACCTTTCAGACAAAAAATATCATGGAAGCCGGACGGTCCTTAATTTCTGATTTAGGTATGATTGGCGAAGGGGGAAGCGAGGATTTATTAAACATTTTAAGATTCCTCCAAAATGAAAAGCAAAGACTCGGTCCTGCCTACTCGTTTCCATATTTAAAGGAGATTTTTGCTGGGATTGCTGCTGAAAAGCTGGGAGATCAAGCGAAAGAAGCCGAAATCCAGAAAGAAATGAAAGCTTCCGAGCAGCGTGTCCGTCGCGCTCTTAACCAGGCACTCATCCATATCGCTTCATTAGGATTGACGGATTATATGAATCCAAAATTCGAGGCCTATTCATCCACATTTTTTGATTTCTCGGAAGTCCGAAAAAAAATGCTGGAGCTAGAAGACAAAAGCAAAAAAGTAAGCAGTCAGAGCCGCAATAATATGAAAAAATTTATCCAAGTGCTGTTTATGGAAGCAAGGCAGATGATGAAATAATAAACCAGTAACACAAGCGGAATAGATTGAAAATTCACAAAAACATTTTATATTTTTCGATGGAAGAAACATAAAGACAAATCCGTTTATATGGGATTTGTCTTTATCGCTATGTTCTCCGTATTTTTTTATGGCTCTTTTCGTAAAGATTGTTGTTTTTAAACGAAACTATTTAAGGTTGATTGGAGCGGAAGTGCGAGACTCCTGCGGGAGCAGCGGGAGAGGTGAGACCCCACAGGCGTTTACGCCGAGGAGGCTCACCGCCCGCACCAAGGAAAGCGAGCATCTGGAGGGGAAATCAACCACAACCCACTACCTGGTAAATAGCAACAAAGTATGTGAAAACAGCCTTTTCTATAAACAGTATTGTTTCAAATCTATAGAAAAAGGATAAAGAAGTTCATTCGTTTTCTATTCGTTGATTAATTCCATCGCTCTAACTTTGGGATGCCTCTAGTGAAAAACTTAGCAATAAATTTAGGCATATTCATATTTTCCATCATATGATTTTGAACAACTTTTTGCATTTCTATCGCAGTAATGTTTTGAGTGAATTCACCATTTATATAACAATGACTGCAATATTTAGTACTTATCCTACCATCTTTTTCAGTTCCACCACCTAATTCATCTTTAGATAGCGGCATTCCACAACTCTGACATGCTTTATAATTTCTCATGATAATTTCTCCTACAAAAAGTTTTATCCTAAACATTATCTAACAAACAAAATTAAATCAAGACAATATGAAGCGCATGTCATCGAAACGACGAATCAACCGTTGATGTGGGTGTTGCAGTTCTTATGAAAGGCGGGACTGGCGAAGCTTTAGGCCTTCAAATAATCATAAAAATAACCAGCCAAGCTATTGCTCAACTGGTTACTGGCTTTACATGTTAAATTAAAGTTTAAAATAACGATTCATTATGGCAACTGTTGTGCAAAATACATTGATATCATTCGGAATTTATGATAAGTTAGTATAGAAACACATTTAAATATATACTAAAACAGTTTACCCCTTACTATAAGTATAAGGTAAAACTCACCTCTAGTCAACCCCTAATTTCTCATTTTTTAAAGGAGWGTCCGTTATGAACAATGAAATTCGGCAGGAGCAAGAACGTTTGAATGAGGTGATAGAAACAATCACGAAACAAATCAGCAAAATAGAAGGAGAAACTTCAAAGCGTAAAAAAGAAGTTGTTAATATCCGTAAACACTTTTGGGATGACCTCAAGGTTAATATCGATACTTTCGATGATTACCTCGAGACCATCATTGGCTTAAGGCAGCAGGCTCAAGACTTGTCACAAAGCGAAGGGGCACATAGATATGCCTTCAAGAGGCTGTCAACACTGCGCCGCATGCAGGAAGTGCCTTATTTCGGCCGGATTGATATCACTGAAGAAGGTTCTCCCCTTACGGAACAAATTTATATTGGGACTTCCACCCTTACTGATGCAACAGGAGAAAACTTCATTATCTACGATTGGAGGGCCCCGGTTTCGAGTGTTTATTATGACTATCCTCCCGGTCCTGTAGAATACTCCACTCCCGGAGGCGTAATTCAGGGAATGTTGGAAAACAAGTGGCAATACACCATAAAGGGAGGCGTTATCGAATCGATGTTCGATACGAGTCTCACCATTGGGGATGAGATTCTGCAGCAGGTACTGGGCAAGGGAACGGATAAGCATATGCACAGTATCGTGTCCACCATTCAACGTGAGCAAAATAGGATCATCCGGAACGATCGCGGACGTCTGCTCATTGTTCAAGGTGCAGCTGGCAGCGGGAAGACATCAGCTGCCCTTCAAAGGATCGCTTACTTGCTCTACAAGAACCGAGAAAGGCTGAAAGCCGATCAAATCATTTTATTCTCTCCTAACTCCATGTTTAATAACTACGTATCCAATGTGTTACCCGAACTTGGCGAAGAGAATATGCAGCAGGTAACATTCCAGGAATACCTGGATCATCGTCTGACTGACTCGTTTCAAGTTGAGGATCCTTATGAGCAACTGGAATATTTGCTGACTGGAGCGGAGGATCCTTCCTATAGCACCAGGACAGCGAGTATCCAATTTAAGGCATCCATTCGCTTCTTTGAAATCATCAAGACCTACAGACAATCACTGGAGCAATCCGGAATGATCTTTAGAGGGGTGAAGTTCCGAGGGGAAACGCTCGTCTCCGCCAAACAAATCTCGGAAAGATTTTATAACACAGACACCACATTAAGATTTCACAATAGGATTGAAAAGCTGAAAGAGTGGTTATGTGAGCTACTTGATGAAAGGGAAAAGTTTGAGTTGAAACAACCTTGGGTCGAGGAGGAAATCGAGTATCTTAGCAAAGAAGACTACCAAAAGGTATACACCTATTTAGAGAAAAAACGCGGCCATGATGAAGATTCCTTTGACGATTATGAGATGGAAAATAAAATGCTTGCGCGTATGATTGTTCGAAAGAAATTGAAGACGTTACGCAAACGGATAAAAGCACTTCATTTTATCAATATTAAGGGCATATACAAGCAACTTTTTGACGAACAAATACGGATCGAACTGTGGAATGAGGGGGAAACACCTGCCGAAAGGGAAATTTGCTTATCAACCCAAAAAATGCTGGACGAAGGTAAACTGTATTATGAAGACGCGACTCCATTTTTGCTGCTGAAGGAGTTAATTCAAGGATTTCAGTCGAATACTGCTATAAAATACGTGCTTGTAGACGAAGCACAGGATTATTCTCCATTTCAATTCGAGTTCTTGAAACGATTGTTTCCTAATGCCAGGATGACCGTGCTCGGTGACTTTAACCAGGCAATATTCGCTCATGCCAGCGAACGGGTTGATTTCCAGACTCTTACCAGTTTATACGGGATAAATGAAACCGAGAGCATCACCTTGGATCAAAGCTACAGATCCACAAAGCAGATTATAGAATTCACACGTGAACTAATTCCAGAAGGCCATCGAATTAAGGCATTCAATCGTGAAGGCGAGAAGCCAGTACTCACTCAAGTGTCCAGCCGTGATGAATTGCACCGTGAGATCATGTCTAAAGTCAAAGACTTTCAAAGCCGTGAGTACAATACAATCGCAATAATCTGTAAATCTGCTGCCGAAAGTGCCGCCGCATACGATGCCCTTAATGCCCACGGTGAAATTAAACTCGTACAGAAAGGCACAAATGAATATGAACAGGGTGTAGTTGTTATACCGGCTTATTTGGCCAAAGGCATCGAATTCGATGCAGTCATCATTTATGATGCATCCATGCAAACATACGGTGATGAGAGCCTGCGTAGATTGTTCTACACCGCATGTACCAGGGCTATGCATGACTTACAAATTTATACGGTTGGCGAACCCAGTCCCTTCTTGAAAAACGGTGCAACGGAGAGTTTACTTCTGACCTCCAACTAACAAAGAATGGAGTCATTATTAGTGCTTCCTTTTTTCTCCTTTCATTTTATTGCTCTTTTATCGAAATACTATAAAAGAAAAGCTTTAGAAAAGGAGGAGATGGATTGACTAACGAGAAAGAACAGGTGGAAACGGGAGGAAGCCAGGTGACTGGTGAATCAACGATTCAAACAGTTAATGATGGCCATTATCATTATCCAGGGCCCGTGGAAGAAGGCTATAGCGGAAATACAGGAAGAGCAGTACAGCCTGCCGGGAAAAAAGATCCTGATGTTCCTCAGAACAAAGACACATTTAATTACACACGTAATTTAAAGTAGATCCGTCCAACATCATATACTTGGAGGTGAAGGAAATGAGTAAAAAGACAGGAAGAGGTCGCATTGCACCAAGTGTTAACCCGCAGGGACATGGAAAAGATGTGGAATTCTCCACCGAGCCTAAAAGCGATCTTGAAAACAAGGCGAAAAAGTCCAATACAAAATAAACGTATTGGATAAAAATGCGGTCATACTTTATAAGGAAAGCCCTTCTCTTAGTCGAGAGGGGCTTTTATAATCTAAAAGAAGGTTTTAATTCTCTTAAAAATCCAATCCTTACTCCTCGTTTTTTGTCGATGAATCATACGTGTTTGAAGCAGCGGGATGTGAAAGAATAAAAGGATGGGGTTACCGTTAAAAAAATACCAAATACATATACCGCTGTGCTAATATGAAAGACTGAGCTTAAAAAAATGAGAGGAGTTACAAATGAAAATAAATCGATTAATAGCGAACAATATAAGCCATTTAGATTCATCACTGCCAGACGACCAATCATTAGGAATTGCTGGTTTATCAGGTTCCGGGAAGACGACTTTTTGTCAAACCATTGGCGAAGAATCCAAGAAGCGTCTCGTTTCCTTATTGCCGAAGTCTGAATATCAGTATTTATTCCCTAATATTATGGAAACCAACTTCAGTGCCATCAAGATGGAGGAAATGCCTCTGGTCCTTTTTCTCGGCAAATCATCCATTTCAGCTAATCCCCGTTCGACCATTGGCACACATACTGGTGTGTTTAAAGAGATACGTGTTTGTCTTGCAGAAAAATTCAATCTTTCTCCGGAAGTTTTTTCATTTAATAATGCCTTAGGCTGGTGCCCCACTTGTAAAGGACGCGGTACGACGAAAAACGTCGAATGTCCAAAGTGTGAGGGGAAGCGCTACAATCAAGAAGTCGAGCAATATACCATTGAATTATTAGACCGCCCGCATACTATATCCGATATCAACAACTTAAGCATCGAAACGATCCTTTCACTCGCAGAGACCTTACATATAAGTGAAGCTAAACAGCATATTCTCCAAAATATAATCAATATGAATATTGGTTATTTAGGCTTGAATCGTATTATGGGGACAGTGTCGGGAGGGGAATTAACCCGGCTTTATTTGGCCGAATTCATGGCAACAAGTGAAAATACCGTGATCATCATCGATGAAATCTCCGTCGGTCTTGATCATCAAACCCTTTTGAAAATTTTGGAGCAGATTAAGCAATTAGGTTATAAAAATCAAATTTGGCTCATTGATCACTCCGACACGGTGTTGGATAGCACGGATGACCAATTGTTCTTTGGACCCGGCAGCGGAAAATATGGCGGGAAAATCGTTGAGGAATCACCGCGGCCCAAACCAATCAGCTGGAAGCGTAATGAAGCAGCGCCAACGGAATACTATCAATTTCAGGATCTCTACTGCCGTAATATTCAAATGGAAGAAATCCGGATTCCCAAGAATAGACTCGTTACCTTTACGGGTGAGTCCGGCTGCGGTAAATCTACACTAGTCAATGAATGCATCTCCAAAGATTTTCAGAAGCGGTATCCAAAGGATAAGCTGGTCATGGTCGGGCAGGACCGAAATAAATCGATCACCAGCCGGTCGACCGTTGCGACGTTTCTTGATATTAAAAAGAAGCTAACCAAATACAGTGATGAAATTGATGATATTTTTCAGCGTTCGATCGAAGATATCATCGAAGAACTCCCAAAAGAAGACATCGCACATAAACGTTTGAGCTTATTGATCAAACTTGGGCTTGGTTATTTAACGTTAGAAAGAAAAACACAAACACTATCGACGGGTGAATTTCAATGTGTTCACTTAGTTTCCGAGCTGTTTGCGAAGACAAGAAACCCGCACACGCTGTTCATTTTTGACGAGCCTTCAAAAGGGTTATCGCAAAATATTTTAAACCAATTCATTGACAGTGTCAGGGTCATTCTGGAGGATGAATCCGTCTCCATCATCATGATTGAACATAATGCCTATATGCTGGAAAGCTCGGATTATATCGTGGATTTTGGCAAAAGACAGCTAACACCTGTCCAGCATCTTGACGTTGTCAGACATGATGATTATTACAGTCAAAAAGACAGTGACGAACGGGTGGAGCCATTGCATATCTCTTCGACGCTCCGGTCAAAAACTGGTATCGATTATTTACAGGAAAATCATCTGGACTATTTCAAAAACGCAGAGAACGTCTATAAGGGCGGCATTTTAAAAAGCTTATCACCAATCGCTCGCGTGATTTATGGGGAGTACGAGTCCGATACGATAGCACCTGTGATCGCCATTGATCTTGAACGGCACTTGTACAGTCAATATACGTTTCTTTATGAATTGGGCGGAATGATCAACCATATAGTGGCTGCACATCCGACCAATAAGGATACAAGAAGCTTCGATTTCTATTCTGCAGAAAATCATTGTCCAAGCTGTTCGGGACGCCGGTTCATTGAAAAATTCGATTTCGATGTAGTCATACAAGACAAAAACGTGCCATTCTGGGATGGTTTATTACATCCGGACGTGATGGAAGTATTAAAATATTATCAGCATTCCAAACTGCAATTCCTGTTTGATGAGATAAAGAATGAACTAGGTCACGACATTAGTAAAAGCTATAATGAGATGACAGATGCCGAAAAACATACCTTCTTATATGGGTATTGGGAAAAGTCCTTTTACGATAAAGCAGGCAAGGCATCGCGAATTTGGGAAGGGTTCAATTTCATCATTGGGCGTTATATCTTCGTATCGAAATCAATCATTAAAGAGCAGATGAAAGAAACAAAAGAGATGATCGACTGTCCAGTCTGTCAAGGAACGGTTCTCAAACATCATAAAAAGCTGATGTTTGGTGATACGGACATTCGCGAGATCATCCAACAGCCAATTGATCAAGTCATCAAAATTGTAGGAAAGCTGCCGGAACTGGAAAAACTAAAAGCGATTGTTGGCGGCGATATCGCACTCACTGATGATGTCTCATTCCTTCCACGTGAAACAAAAGCGGCGTTGAAAATGCTCGAACTCGAACTAGCAAGCTTTGTCGGCTATGAAGTGGTTTTACAAAATACCCAACCATTCTGGGACAGCATTAAAGGCAATATCGAAGCAATCAGCAGCAAAAATCAGATTACCATCTGTGACTTTGCCAATATTAACGAAACAAGAGAAACCATTATTGATAAATATTTCACCAATGGCAAATACAAAAAACTAACCTATGTCTATGAAGCATTCGGCTACAAAAAAATCGTTACCCAAATCAATAAAATTAAAGCAAGTCATAAATGCCCATTCTGTAATGGCAAGAAAGTCATTTCAGAAGACAACATCCATGACGGTGTGTATAAATTAACGATCCCTTGTGTGAGCTGTCATGCCAGTGGCATCGATGTTGAAGGTCGCAAAGAAATCGTCGAAAGCATCGACGTCCAAACCTGGCTGACAGGGAAAGTGAAGGATGTCGTGGCCGAAAGTGAACGTACCGAGGCCGTGGCCGATATCCCCATTTTCGCCCGGATACGTGAATTGAACAAACGAGACATGATGGCGGTTTATCAATGCCTTGACGAGAAAAAATAAATGTAACAGCACTCTATTGAAAATCAAGTTTGTCTACAGTTTTATAAAGGTTTGTACAATTTGACCGTTGATTTCCACTCCAGGCACTCGCTTTCCGCGGGCGGTCCGGGAGCCTCCTCGGCGCCTTTGCGCCTGCGGGGTCTCCCTTGGACTCGCTTTTCCCGCAGGAGTCTCGCACCTTACGTTCCAATCAACTTTGGTTTTAAATTTAAATAAAACCATATTTGTCTACAAACTAAAAGTCCGCCATTTACGGCGGACTTTTTTATTATTTTCCAGGATGATCTTCACGATAAACGGGAAGTGTTATTGAAATCGTTGTTCCCTTATTCAAAGCGCTAGTTAAGTGAAGTGTACCATTCATCGTTTGGATGGTCTTGACAGCCACCATAGATCCCAACCCAGTTCCTTTTTCTTTGGAACTGTAATAAGGCTCACCAAAACGATTTATTTGTTCCTTGTTCATTCCCACTCCATTGTCACTGATTTCGATAATGATATCGAAATTATTTACATAAGAAACAATATTAAGTTCCCCGCCGTTTGGCATTGCCTCTATACCATTCTTGATGAGGTTTAGGAAGCATTGCTTGAAATGTTGAATATTCCCCCGGGTGATGCCTGGAGCCAACTGATTAGATATTGTAACTAAATTCATGTTAGCCAATGGTTTGATCATTTCAATTACATATCCTATTTCACGGTTAATTAAAATATTTTCCACTTTCTCAAGTGCAGGTTTTGCAAATGCTAAGTATTCACTGATAATGGATTCTGCACTATTAAGCTCTTTAACTACATGTTGGATATATTGTTCTCTTACTTCCTGAGTCAGATCAGGAGCCTTTAGCAGTTGAACAAATCCTTTCACAACCGTTAAAGGATTTCTAACTTCATGTGAAATGCTGGCTGCAAGCTGACTGACTACCTCCATTTTTTCAAGCCTTACCATTTGTGTCCGGATTATAATGGCATCTTTTAAAATTTCTATGATATATAAAGCCAAAACGATAATGAAAGGAGGGAGGATAATAAAGTAAAATACATACGCCTCCGTTATTCGAAAATAATCAGACATAACGATTGAAATGAAGCTCGTTAGTATTCCAAGAAACAAAATTAATAGTATCGAGCTATTAAGCTTATTTTTTCGATTGAAATTTTTGAATTTGGAAGAAAATAAAGCCGTTATAATAAAGATTACGATATATACAGTTAACGTAAGTAAATTGAAACCATAAAAAGCAAACCTAAAAGTCAATATGATGACTAACAGTGCAGCCCCTACAGGCCAACCACCATAAAGGGTCCCTATTATAAAAGGGATTTGCCTGAGATCATGGACACAATATTCATCGATATAAATAGGAAACTTCATACATAAAATAATAGGAATGCTCATGCATGCAGTAATAAGGGTCTTGCCATACTGACTTAACCTTTTGCCATGATCTAATAAAATGTAATAAATCAAAATGCTTACTAAGATATAAAAAAGATTATCTAATATGTTTTGATTAATATAAATAAAATTCATAGGATTCTCCTGAAAAAGTAACCGTTTGGTTTATTATACAAGAATAACACCAAAAAAGAGAATCTTAATAAGTAATTTATTTACAGAACGACATTTAAATTCAAAAAAAAGTTGGTTAATGTATCTATTTAATTAGAATTATTTAACGATTCATCCGTTCGAATTTGGTTATTACATAATAAAGGAAATATAATAGAGGCAGAGGTGATTTTCATTGAAAAAATGGACAAAAGAAATAGAAATAAATGCCCCAATTGAACAGGTATGGAAGTTTCTTGATGGTTCTGTAGAAAATATGCAAAAAATCATGCCTCAAGTAGTTGAACAAAAGCCGGTTAAAATAACGGAAGAAGTGGTTGGAAGTGTATATCGCCAAAAATATCGAGAAGGAAAACGAACAGAAGAGTATGATATAGAAACATTGGAATATTTGAATGAAACTAATGAGAAAAAGCTAAAAGTAGGCTTCATACTTGCTAAAATGTTTGAAATTACAGCTTTTTATGAACTAAATAAAATCAATGACAATCAGACTTCCTTTACATATACAGTCACCAGTCGCCCATTGAAGTGGTTTTTGAAGTTACTTTTAGTATTTGCCACCGATAAAGTGGTCGTGGAATTTTTAGACCGCGTCAAAAAGGTAGCTGAAGCAGAAACAAGTATGAATTAAGTCAATCTTCTATAGGGGGAATACAACTTGTCCATGTTGGAGGGTGTGCTTTATCGTTTCATTCCACTGCAGGCACTCGCTTTCCGCGGGCGGTCCGCCCTCGGCGCTTTTGCGCCTGTGGGGTCTCCCTTGGACGCGTATTTCCCGCAGGAGTCTCGCACACCCGCTCCAATCAACTCTGCGTGAAAACTAAGTCGACACAGCAACACAAATTAAATAGAATCCATCTTTTTTCAAGATGGATTCAGACTGATATACAAGCCCCATGTTTCAAAGGCATTATATGATGCCAGTAAAAAAAGCGACCGTGATAAAGACTTGATTGCTTGTGAAAGATATGGATTATTCAGAAGGCCCTTCCGAAAGAAGGGTTTCTTTCATTCATTCAAAGATGTTACTGCAAGGTAAGGCAACGATTATCCCCAAAACAAAAAAATGCGTTAGGTCTCATGTTTAATGTCTCCTGTTTTTAACAATCGGGTTGTTATTACATTCAGCGATAGTAAAATCTATTTGCTTCTCCTATACCTCAATCTCCATCCCGATGTTCCGTTCTTTCGATTGGCGATAAACGCCTTTTGCCACAGCGAGGTCAAAGTAAGCAGCACCGACTGATTTAAAGAAGGTAATTTCCTCTTCATTTTCCCTGCCTGTTTTGGTCCGCATGACAAGTTCATAAAGCTCCCCGTGTATATCATTAAACGACCAATTTCCCTGATTGGCTGCAGAAATGAGTTCTCCTGCTTCAGCCTTCACGCCCGCCAAATCGTCGACGATAATTTTAGCAGCGCGTGAAATGGTGGTATTATCCACTTCTTTCATATCCGGTAAGTAAGACCCGACCCCGTTAATGTGAGTGCCCGGCTTTAAATCGAGTCCATTAAATACTGGCTCGTTCGAGCGGGTTGCACAGCAAATAATATCTGCTTGAAGAACAGCTGCTGAAACATCTTCGCAAACTTCAATAGGAACGGTTACTCCGAATGCCCGCAGCTTTTCACCGAATTTCTCCGCTTTCTTTGGTGTGCGATTTACTAATAAAATACGCTCAATGTCCCTTACGGCTAACACACCAATTGCTTGTTCAAATCCCATAGCTCCTGTTCCGATGATCGTGAGAACCCTTGCGTCTTTACGAGCAAGAAAGTCTGTGGCAATGCCGCTCAATGCCCCTGTTCTGAGACGTGTTAAATAGGAGGCATTCAACAATGCTAGGTGTTCGCCATTTTCTGCATCTGACAGCAAGATGACTCCTTGTGTGGTTGCCATCCCCCTTGAAGGATTCTTTGGAAAAATCGTAACAACTTTGACTGCCGAAACTTCTTCAGATAAATCAGCGCTTGGCATGTAAAGGGCCGATGCCTCGTGTTGAGGGAAAGCAAGCACTGTGCGATGAGGGTTATCTATTTGTTGAGCACCATGTGCACGCAATGCGGCCTTTATATCTGCTATTGCGTCTTTCATTCCATATGATTGTTGAATTTCCTTCTCACTTATTACCAACATTCAATTGTCCTCCTTGAAGTGAAAAATCCATAGATTACATGGCACTAGTATTATGTGTTTCGTCTAATTTCTGATTGCTGCGATCCTTAACTGCCCAAATCGCTGCTAGTGACAGGACAGATGCAAAAATAATATAAAGGGCGACAGGAACATAGGAGTTATTAAACCTATCAAGTAAAGCCGTTGCAACTAGCGGCGCTGTTCCTCCTGCCAGAGCTGCTCCGATTTGATATCCAAGTGTGATGCCGGTATAACGAATCTTTGCATCGAAAATTTCCGAGAACATCGTTCCAAGAACAGCTGTGATGGGGGCCCAAATAACCCCTAAACCTATCACTGTTGCAACGATTAATAGCAGGACCGATTTTTGCTCCAGCAACCAGAAGTATGGGAATGCAAACAGTGCCATCCCAATCGTTCCCCCTATAAACAGCTTTTTGCGTCCAATCTTATCAGATAAATTCCCCATGATAGGTATTAAAATCGTTGTTATAATTGTCGCAATCATGACTGCAGTTAATGTAGCTGTCCGGGAGAAACCGAGATTTGCAGTAGCGTATGATACGACAAACGTGCTGAAAATATAAAATGGAGCTGTTTCTACCACTTTGGCTCCGACGGCGATAAGCACTTCACGCCAATAATTCTTAAGAGTTTCCACAATCGGCAGCTTTGGAACTTCTCCCGATTCCTTCACTTTTTTGAAAGACGGTGTTTCATCAATTCCTTTACGAATCCATAGGCCAAAAAATACTAGCAGAGCACTAAAAATGAATGGTATACGCCATCCCCAAGTTATGAATGTGTTTTCAGGCAGCAGAGTCATAATGGATAGGGCAACGGTTCCAAGCAGCATTCCTATCGTAACACCCATTTGAGGAATGGCCCCGAACAAGCCCCGTTTCTCAGCGGGAGCATATTCAACGGCCAATAAAAGCGCGCCTCCCCATTCACCGCCAATTCCAAGACCTTGTACTAAGCGCAACGTGATTAATAAAATCGGCGCCCAAATCCCAACGGCTTGATACGTAGGAAGAAGCCCCATCCCAAAGGTTGCGACACCCATTAAACTAAGTGTTAAAACAAGGGTTTTCTTTCTCCCGATACGATCGCCAATATGGCTGAAAATCACTCCGCCAAAGGGACGGATGAAGAATGCTAACGCAAAGGATGCATAGGAAAGCAACAGCCCTATTGTCGGATCCTCATTCACGAAGAATAGCTGGTTAAACACGAGAGCTGAAACGGTCCCATATAAAAAATAGTCAAACCACTCAATTGAACTTCCGACTAAACTCGCAATTAAAATTCGCCGCATTTGTTTCTTCTCCATCTTGAGTCACCCCATTAAAATTGAAGTGTCACTTCAATTTATTATTTCCTTTATTGTAAATAATTTATAATTTTCTGTCAATTATTTTATTAATGACGGAACATTCATCAAAATTTGTACTGTATAATGAAGCTAGATACTATGTAAAAAAAGGGGGCATCTCTATGCCTTTTGATTCAATCGGGGAAAAAATGAAATCATTGAGGAAAGAGCGAAAACTAACATTAAAGAGCCTTGCTGAACAAACAGGCGTTTCGATCAGCTTTTTATCACAAGTAGAACGGGGTAAATCAAGCGTCACATTAGAGTCATTAAAAAAAATCGCTGATACATTGGATGTCAGCCCAAGTTTCTTCTTTTCTGAGGACCGTTCCCAAGAAAATCCAAATTATAATCATGAACAATTTCACTATCAGAATTTATCCAGCGGCATTCGTGATGCTGTTTTTTCGCCTATTCTTGTCACCTTAAAGCCAGGAGAAAATAAAGGAAGCGCCTTTTCTCATAGCGGACATGAATTCTTATTCATTATCGAAGGGAAGTTAACAGTGGAAATAGAGGGAGAAAGAATGGAACTCCATGAACAGCAGTCGTTCATGTTCGATGCTAGAAAAGCCCATTACTGGTTTAACTTCTCGGATCATATTGTCCGGTTTTTGGTGGTGTCGTCGAAATAACGTCACGGTGCTGTGTAATAAAAGTATATCCAGTTAACGAAACATGCCGTACAAAAGGATAGATGTAAACAGGGATTCCTCACTGTTCATCTATCCTTCCTTTTTACCTATGTGCGACAGTAAATCAAATCATTAAAGTCGTAAGAAGCAGCATCAATGAATAAAGATATTTTAGGAGGGTTCTATGGATATTAAGGAAAAAGCGATAAAAGTCTATAATTTAATTAAGGATGGGAATATAGAACAAGCGAAAGAGCTTATTATTACTGATAAAAGTTTGCTTGATTATGTAACACCTTTTGGGACGTGGCTACATGTTGCATCTAGAGCTGGTAAACTGGATATGATAAAAATCCTAGTTAAATCTGGTATGGATATTAACATAAACGAAGGTGTACCGAAGTCAGCGCCTATTGCACATGCAGCTAGTGAAGGTGAAATTAGTATTGTAGAGTACTTATTTGAAAATGGTGCAATATTAGATGTTAGTGACCCGAATACAAATCCTCTATTTTCGGCGATTTATGGTGGGCACCTTGATATTGTAAAGTATTTTGTTAAGAATGATATTGATATTACTGTTAAGTATTCAGGGGATACTATGAAAGATATGGGAGCTTATGAATTTGCTATTGAAAGAGGGCAAACAGAAATTGCTGAATATTTAAAGCAGAAGATGGATGAAAAAGAATAGAAAAGAGACTTTTTAGTTAATAGTATTTGCTATGGGATAGTACAATAAAATGGTTACAATGACTTTATAAGTTATTCTATCAAGAACCGGATGAAAGCACTTGGGAACAGGTGCTTTTTCGCCTTCTAGGAGCTGTATGTAGCGATAGATTAAAATCATGATTCTTTAGTGCCGCCCATTATAAGTAGGGCCTTTCGATTCGCCAATAGATAAAGACCTTTGAAAAAGCAGACGCCAAGATTGGAGGGAACTCACCATTCTTGACGGCTATTGTGATGCCTAATGATCCATCGTTTCGTTCCTATTCTCTATGCCAACCAATGAAGAGACTGAATGAAGTAGGTAGTAAAGAATAGGTCATCATGAGTTCCTTTTGGATCTGACGCGAATAATAGATTAGATTCCGAATAGCCTTCCTTGATAAATTCAAGGAGGGCTTTCTTCGTGTAGTCAACCATATGCTTTTGTATCGTTTCTTTATAAATTCCCTCTAATTCCCCGACATATAAATAGAGCCGATGATTTTGACGATTCACTGTGGGTTTTAGATGGATATTTCCTTGCCGTTCATTCTTTTCTCCTTGAAGATAGCGAAGAACATCCTCGTACCAAAAGGAAGCAGATAATGAGATATATTGATGGAATACCTCTGGATAATAATAGGAGGCGGAAGTTGAAACAAGTCCTCCTAATGAGCTGCCGGAAATAGCTGTATGTGAAGGCTCAGGATTCGCAGCATAGTCTTTAACTGTTAATTTGTGTCTTTGCATTAGGTCCTCATTAGTTGATAGAATGATTTATCAGCTGTGTTTCTTTGATGAAACGATAATGTGGAGCGGTATGCTTACCTTTCAACAAATAGAAAGTGGGATTTTATGATTAACCTGGATCAAGTGAGTAAAAATTTTTCACAATTTCAGGCTATTAAGTCTGTTACTTTAACAATACCTAAAGGTGAAATTCATGGAATAATCGGAGCAAGCGGAGCAGGGAAATCAACGCTGCTGCGGCTAATGAATTTGTTGGAGACCCCAGATGCGGGCGAAGTGGAGGTAAACGGCCAAAGGTTGACAACATTGAACAATAAAGCACTTCGAGGGGCACGGAAGTCGATTGGCATGATCTTTCAGCATTTTAATCTTGTGGCAAATAAAACGGTTTATGACAATGTGGCAGCCTCTTTAGAGCTGGCAAATTATCCAAAGAAGGAACGTCGGAGCCGTGTTGCAGAGTGTCTTCAATTTGTCGGATTGGAGGGTGAGATGGAGAGATATCCTGCACAATTAAGCGGGGGACAAAAGCAGCGTGTTGCCATTGCAAGGGCATTGGCAAATAACCCGCAAGTGTTGTTATGTGATGAACCGACATCTTCCCTTGATCCAAATACAACCGCTGAAATATTAGACGTGCTACAAAACATCAACAAACGCTTCGGTGTGACGATAGTCATTGTTAGTCATGAGCTGGATGTCATTAAAAGTATATGCAATCGTGTATCGATCATGGCAGAGGGAGAGATTTATGACACGGTCATAATCGAACCAACCGGGATTCAAAAAAAGGATAATCGTCCAGAATACTTTATCGAACAATTAGCAGAGAATGGTGGGCTGGGCCATGCCTGAGATTTTAGTTCAATATGAGGCAGAAATTTGGCAGTCAATTGGAGAAACCATTATCATGGTGGGTGTGTCCATTTTAGCTGCGATTTTGATTGGATTGCCTGTCGGGACCTTGCTATTTCTTTCTAGGAAGGGTCATTTGCTTGAAAATCCGTGGACTTTCTCGATATTAAATTTACTTGTGAATATTATCCGTTCATTCCCGTTTTTATTATTGGTTGTTTTTTTAATCCCGTTTACAAGGCTCATAATTGGCACAGCCATTGGTACAGCAGCTGCTTGCGTTCCATTAGCGATCATCGCCATTGCCCATTATTCGCGATTGGTCGAGCAATCTTTATTGGACGTGCCAAAGGGTGTGATCGAGGCAGCCATTTCGATGGGGGCTTCCGTTAAGGATGTCATATTTAAATTCCTTTACGTGGAGGCTCGCTCAGGGCTTGTCCTCGGACTAACAACATCGATCATCAGCTTTATTTCCTATTCAACGATCATGGGAGTGGTCGGGGGCGGCGGTATCGGCGACTTTGCCATCAGGTATGGCTACCAGCAGTTTAAAACAGAGCTAATGATTTATATGATTATCATTATGATTATTCTAGTACAGCTTATCCAATTCATTGGAACGGCAATAGCCAGAATGATTGATAAAAGATAAATAATGGAGGGAAACATCATGAAAAAAATACTCTTTCTCATGGCAGCAATTATGTTGTTTTTAGTAGGATGTGGAAAGACGAATGAAGTAAATGAGAAAGAAAATGCGCAGAATCAGGAAAAGGAAGAGGTTACATTGAAAGTGGCCTCACTCATTCCCCCAATGACGGAAATCCTTGAGCTTGTTAAACCAAAGCTGGCAGAGGAGGGCATTAACCTGGAAATGGTCGTATTAAGTGATAATGTGCAGCCTAACACCGCACTAGCGGCAAAAGAGGTGGATGTGAACTTCTTCCAACACGTTCCATATATGGAGGAATTCAATCGAAACAAAAATGCCGAGCTAGTACCCGTGAAACCTATTTATTTTGCCAATTATGGTGTGTATTCCAAAGAATACGATTCAATGGATAAATTGCCAGAGGGTGCCGTTATTGCCATTGCAAATGATGTGTCGAATATCGATCGCTCATTGGCCTTGCTGGCACAGCATAAAGTTATCACTTTAAAGGAAAAAAAGGGTCCATACTATACAATGTCTGATATCACTGAGAACCCTAAAAACTATAAGTTTAAAGAAGTCGATTTATTAATGCTAGCGAGAACGTATGATGAAGCAGATGCAATCGTGATAACACCAGCTTACGCCGCACCGCTTGGTTTAACACCAAAAAATGACGCCCTTCTCACAGAAGGTGTTGAAAATGACTTTGCGATTACATTAGTTGCACGCAAGGATAACGTGGATTCCGAGCCAGTCCAAAAGTTGGCCAAGGCCATGACAAGCCCGGAGGTACGCAAATTTTTAGAAGAGAAATATAGTGAAACGGCCATACCGGCATTTTGATTTTGATACAAAGAAAGGGCTATTCCTTCAACAGGAATAGCCCTTCTTTATGCTAATAAATCCGTTTAGTAAAAAGTCCCCTCAATTCTTGAATAAATATAGAAACTCTTCTAAAATATATTTAGCCCATAATTTTACAATGAATATAAATATTACATAAGTAATCTCTAAGTTTTTATAAGAAAAGAAGTTGAAAGGACTTTCCATTATGTCGATGATTTACGAATCTCAAACACTAGTTTCTGCCATRCAAACACGTGTCGGACAATATAAGGACCTGAAAGAACAGCTCACGGAATTAAAAAAAGGATTTGAGAGTATCGTTCATTTGGATGATGAGCTGCAGGGGCAAGGCGCAGAGGCCATTAAAGGGTTTTACAAAGCACAGATCGATGTCGTGGATTCTTGGCTGCGCCTGATCAATCGGCATGTTGCCTTTTTAAGCGGAATTCAAGGAGATACAATCGAAGCGAACCTTAGTGAAACCGTGGTTACTGTTCCTTTTTTAGAGGAAGAGCTGACAAATGCGACTCGAAATTCCAAGGAAATGGTCACAGCCCAGAAAAATGACCTGAAAAAAATATTGGCTGGAATTGATGATATCATTCAGTTAGAGCCTTTTTCCGATGATGCGTTCTTTGAAAATATCGAGAAAGCTGAAATAAAACGGACCGAAACGATAGACAAAGTAAACGAAATCGATCACAAGTGGACGACTGAATATGCCAAATCCGAAGCGGACCAAGCGGCAGTGACGGCACTCATGGAGCAATTGAAAGTATCCAGTACAAGGGGAGGAGTAGTATCCCCGCTCTATTTTAATGCAGCAGCTTATAAAAATAGTGAAGCCTACAAAAACCTAGAAGTAAGGAAAAAAGAAACCGCGCAATATCTCAAGGTTAAGAAAGAAGAAGCGGAGAATCGCCGGATCAAAGACTTGAAGGCACAACTCGATCATGTAACAGATCCAGACGAGTTCCTCAAAATCGCCAAGCAGATCGGGTACGAAAACTTAGCGCCCACCCAGCAGCAATATGTCATGCAGCTAGAAGCATCCAAGCAAACCGCAGACATCGCAAAAGGAATCGGCGTAGGCCTGTATGATGTAGGGAAAGACTTTGTGACAGGAGTTTGGGACTTTGTCACAGATCCCGGGGAAACAGTTGAAGGTGTGGCAAACTCAATCATGCACCCGATAAAAACCTATAAATATATATCCAAATCCATCTCCGACTCATATGAACGGGATATGATAAATGGCGATGCCTACTCGCGGRCTCACTGGGTATCCTATGCCCTCGGAACAGTCGTATCGTCAGTAGTTGGAACAAAAGGCGCTGGAGCCATAACGAAAACTGGGGTAGCCACTACAAAAGCCGCTGCAGTAAAAGGCGTTACGAAAGCAAAAGAACTAATCCCTATCCCTAACCTATTACCATACAATCCAAAAAACCAACTGTCGTTGGCAGGGGGAGTACCTTATAATGTGGTTAATGGTGTTGAGTTGAAGGATCAGTTAATTTCTATAGCGAAAGTGGAGTCTGAGATTAATGGTAAGAGTACGGGTAAAGTTCTAGACTCTGTACCAACAGTAAGAAATGGGCAATTTAAAAACTGGTTTAATTCCTTAACTACAGAAGAATTTGATAAAGTATGGGCAGACCCTAAGCTAAGAGAGTCAATTAAAGACCGGTTGCGCCACCCTGGTGGGTTGCACGAATGGCACTTGGTTTCCCGTGCTGATACATTTAAATACTGGGGGGTAACTGCCGAACAAATTGTAGAAATGAGAACACTGATAAGTGAGACGAAGTTTGTTAATCCAACCGGAAAACATGGTGGAAAAGGCTCTACAAAAGCACATAATGAGCTATTAAAAATAATTGATACATCTGAAGACTATGATATGTTTAAAAGGCGCCTGCAAAATTGGGCAGATTATCGTTTTGAGGGTGGTTCTGATGCACTGCCAAGTGGATTGAAACCAAAATAGGAGGTAGCTTATGCAAAAAGAAGGATTTGTATCATTTTGGGTAGGGAATATTAACTCATCAGAGGAATTAGACAATTTACTTGAAATTTCTTATACAGAGGATGGGGAATTTATTCCATCAATGTTTGCTCAAAGCTTTGGAATCGATAGATATGACGACGCTGTTAGAGAAGCGGATTTTTATGATGAAGCTGATAACTCGCTTAGTCGATTATTGGAAGGATTCTCTTACGATGATGACATTATTCCTAAATTTTCTTCATTGTGTGGCGCACAGTTGCCAAGCCAGTATAATGTTGTAATTCTTTTATACAACTTTAAATATGAGGGAATAAAAAAGAAAACTACAATTAATAATAGTAATTTAGAGTTTTTAGGTGCAGTAGAATACTTGTAATTTAGATAAAAAACCTTGATTAGCTTAAGCTTTTCAAGGTTTTTTATGTCAATGCCGTAATAGGACAACATAGCCTTGATGCTCTAGGAAGTAGTGAATCGGTTAAGGACTGTTGAAGCTCTTGAAGATTTAGGAGACATAGCTAGTTCAAGATAGTAAAAATACAGGAGGTAATGTTATGGATGAAAAAAGTCTAAATAAAACTTTAAGAAATGCTATTAAGCTAGGTGATATTAATGAAGTAAAGCGTTTAATAGGAAATAATCCAGAATCTTTACATACAATGACACCATTTGGTACATGGTTACATGTTGCAGCAAAGAAAGGACATTTTGGAATAGTAGAATATCTGATTCATAAAGGAATCGATGTTAATACAAAAGGTGATATATTTGATGCTTCTCCTTTAAGAGTGGCTGCAGGAGCGGGGCATTTGGAGATAGTTAAGTATTTAATGAAGAGAGGCGCAGAATTAGATGTGACCTTAGCAAAAAGAAACCCATTATTTGGAGCGATTTATGGTGGGCATAAAGAAGTTGTGGAGTTTCTAGTTGAAAAAAGAATAGATATTTCAATTAGTTATACGGGAGAGAGTATTAAGAATATGGATGCATATGAATATGCTAGAGAATTTGGGCAAACAGAAATTGCTGAATATTTAAAGCAAAAGATGGATGAAAAAGAATAGAAAAGAAAAGAGATATTAAACTAAGAGAAGGTATCTTTGAGTATGACCCTGACTTAGAGGGATATATGAAAAAGCAGACAAACTTCTTTTTATGAAGTAAACGAGGGTGTATATTTAACACTTGATTTGAATAATACTCAAAGGACCTCAGTAAACTTCTTTGATACTAAAATAACTGATTCATTAAATGATTTTATTAAAAAATTGATGAAGACAATGATTACTTTTTTGATATTTGAGGATGATGTTTACCTTTCAAAACGGTTTTAAAGAAAGGATGAGTAGGTATGCCCCAGTGGAAAGATTTGCTGATAGAAGTAGAAAAATTTGAAGGTAAATATGATGGTTCACTTAGGAATCCAGTATCATTATAAAAATGAAACAAAATATTCAGCAGAAACTAAGCTTTCGAGTGTATTTTAATTAAATACGATTAGTTCTCGACAGAAAGCGATTAGGCCAAATGTTCATCCGTTACAAGAAAAAACACCCTTTCGTTAGTTCGCGGGGTGGTTTTTCTTTGTGAACGAAAAGGGAATTAATCCCGAGCGCTATACCGAAAAATATTATTGATTTCTTGCCAAGTTTTATTATCATTTAACTTTTTTAGAGTCAACTCTTTTATAGGAATAAACCCTGTTTCCTCGAGTAATTCTGGGAAGCATCGAAACTCAATATCATAATCTGAAGTAATATTAGAGAACTTAAAAGATCTGTTTAATTCCTCGCACTTCTCATTTAGAAGATTAAATGCATCTTCTGAATATCCAGCAGTTACACCAACATGAAAATATTCAATTGGTAGCGATGCGGTCCCTTTTCGCTTTCCTTCCTCAGAGACATACTCGTTTTTTAAAACAATACAACATTTATAAACAAATTCTTGTAGCTTATAAAATTCATCTTTTACATAATCCCCCAAAACATAAAGACGTTCAATATCAACTGCTGATCCGTCTTCTAGATATATGGTATAAGCTTTTTTTAATATAAATGCTAAACATTTTTTATAACCATTTTCTTTTAAGAATGTGGAAGTGCCATCATCATAAATAGCACCATAATCAGAAATAATAGTGATGATAGTTTCAATATCCATATCAATGAAATAGGTATTACGTTCGGATTGAATGGAATCACTTACCCTCACCTTAAATGTTACCTCTCCAGGTATTAAATCCTCAATTCTTTTCCTTAGTGTGTCAATATTTTTTACTTCTACCATATCTAGGCCTCCATCTCATTTTTATTTGAATTTTGTATGGGAAATACCAAATCCAATAACATAATGGCTACGAGTAACAACTGCATTAATACCTATTGGATTATATCTAAATTCTCTATAAATTGCTTAGTTTCCTGCATTTTTTCTGGGTAAAATAGTGAAGGTTTTGCTAATTACTATAGTAAAAGTAAAGAAGCTACTTTTGATGTAGATACTGAAAGATAATATAGAGGAAAAACATATTCTGCTGTATCACTTGAAACCCAATAAAGCTAAAGAAAATCTTTCAGGTTAAAGTAATACCTCAACAAATGGTTGGGAGTTCTGGCGGTATATCATTGATACGGGAGAAGCAAGGCTTATGATGATATTAGAAACATTTTGATTAAGAAATACACTTTGTAGATAAGATACATCCTACGCAGGATATTATTTTCAAGACTGATAGGGTAATTTCTATTTATCATATATTAGAGCGACTCCCTTTGTCCAAGGTCGCTTATTTTTTATGTTATCTTATCTTTTTTTTAATGCATAATACAAAACTAACCCCACCTAAAATATGCAAATACAGAAAAAAGTTCACCTGCTCTACAAAAACTTCTTTTTATGATTTAAGAATGCGAAAGTCAGAACACTCTATTAATAGCAGCTGAGGAATTACGGGGGAATCCTGTTTTAAGACAGGTCTTAGCCAGAAATGTTTTTAATGAAGAGGAATTTAAGGGTTTATGGTTAATTTACATCATTACGCTGATTGGAAAACATATAATACAATTTAAGGATGAAAATGATGAAGTTAACTCATTTATTAAGAGGTTAGAAGTTGAAGGTCTAATTGAAGGAAAGGTTTAAGAAGAATTCTTACCAATGCCCAAAGTCTTATCGCGATAGGATTATTTGAAGAACGGAAAGACAAAAGTGATGGAGTAACATACTGGGGCGCCTTTCCTATATAGGGATGGTTAAAAAAATGGTTCAAGGAAGAGAAGTTTGGGGAAGCCGAATTAAGTATATACATTTGATACTGAGCCTTCCCTCTGGAGAGGCTCCTTATAATAAAAAGGAAGAAGATTTTAGATTATGATTTATATATTTTTGTTCGAATTTAAAAACAATATAACCAAACATCTTTTTTTCATACCCTAATTAATTGTCGTTTTCCGTGTAAAACGGTTGGAAAATAGTTTAATGATAGATTTTAAAAAAAAGGAAGTCTTTTAAATGACTTCCTTTTTATCTTTGTAAATTATTAACAGTATTAGGGTCAGGCCTCCTTACCAAAATTACACTTAATTTTTTAGATTTTCATCTAATTGACTAAGAATATAGGTATTATTTAACCAAAAACACTGCTTCGTCATAACCCGACCATCTGGAAGTTCATCACCATAACTGGGATTAATGCCAATTATTTCACCATCTCCAAGTACATAGTATCGTTCAGATGTATGTGGACGAATATGGATAATGCGATTGGCCGCCTTCTCAGGGAAATCATTTTTCACATTGAAATCAATGCCGTTTTTGTTGTATTTTTTCCAAAGCTTAACGCCCCGCTGAACAACTTGTTGGATAGTTTCCCAACCTATGCCGGCTTCATTTAAATCCTGGTTCGTTATATTCCATAACTGGCAACCTTTTAATATATAACTATTACCCTGCTTTTTGAATACAACTATTAAATAGCGTTTTGAACTTAAATCATTGTAGAAATCGGACTCTTCCCATTTTTCTTGTGCCAATTCTTTTAATGTAATACTTGGAAATGAAATGCTTTCCTTAATTATTCCATTTTCATTAAGACGTATAGTTTTTACTTCAATATTAGCCTTTACGAACTCTTCCGCACGATTAGACTTGATGCCAAGCATGCGATATGCAAGAGAGCTCCAGAAACTCTTTGAGCCAGGATTTACATCAAATTCGGTAACTAGCTGTGCATCAGTTTTTCCCTGATGTTTATTGATTTTCTCGAAGATAAGCTCTTCGAAAGTCTTGTCCTCAATGTCGTGTACACTGCTTAAAATAGATTCATAAGTATCTACTTTTTCTCGAACATATTTATTTAATATGTAGGTCATATAAGATTGTTTGAAGCAAAATGCTCGTTTTCTAGCCTTCAATTCCGGAGCGTAGAATCTCTGAGGTACGTTACTTTTAACCGAATTTGAGCCTTTTGTACAAGCACCTAAATACATTGTATCTCCCTCAGATAACTCATGAGCTTTTCCTTCTTTTACTTTAGTAATAATTTTTTCGTAGTCCTGCTGAATAATTTTTAAATCTTCTTCAGGTGGAGAAAATAGTGTTACAAAGTTGATTGGATATTCCATTCTTGGTAGCAAACGATTGCGTAAATAATGCACTAATAGTGTTAATCTAAGTTTTTTGTATGTATGTGAAGCATAAAAATCTTCCTCTACAGCGTGCTGATAGCTAATCATTGTAATAACTAGTCGTTCACCAGCTGCGTACCCCCTTTTTTTACCGATTTCATAAGGTGTTACTTTTAATTCAACGCCAGCCTTTGGGAAATCAGGTTCTTGATCACTATTAATTTTATATTCAAAATGATATTCTTCTATTAAATGACCCATACCCCCTTTATAATTTGGGTTATTTATTTTTGTTATAAGTTCCTGTTTCAAGTCATCTTCAATACCAGCTACATCTAGTATATCTGCAAATGTTTTCCCGATTAATGTTTCACCATATTCTTTTATACTTATAGGATTCGTATCATCATATTTAAAAATATTAATCACACCTTATATAGTAATAATAAAAACAGACTGAAATGAATTTAAGTTTGTAATAGCTCCTTTTAATTACTAATGCTGAATGTATTATCACGCTTACGTTATAAACCAGCTGCTCTTAATTCAATGCCGATGTTGTTGAAATTCTTTTGCAATGATGGTTTAAAAAATGCTTAGCTTATTCTCAAAATGTTTTGCTTACAATCTTATTATTGTTTCGAGTATTCCTTCCTTTCGATTCCCTGTATATATCAGGAGATGGAAGAGGACGTATACAAAATCAAAGGTCTCAAGTCTTATTATTCAGTCATCGAGTAATTGAGTAATAGGATGCCAAATAATTATGGTTTATATAGTTGTGATTCTTCACATTCAAATTGGAATGGACAGTATTTACAATTATCACCAGGACGTGCAATTGAAACATCGTTAACATTTTCTTCTCGTCTATGCTTTATCTCCCCTTTTGAAGCAGAGCCGAATAAACTTAAGCCCATACGAATATGGTTATATCGCCATCTATTAATCCATGCAAACTGTTTTTTTATTCTTTCTGGATGTTTTGTCGCA
The DNA here is from genome assembly GCF_056401795.1 of Peribacillus sp. P4_D6. Taxonomy (NCBI): domain Bacteria; kingdom Bacillati; phylum Bacillota; class Bacilli; order Caryophanales; family Bacillaceae; genus Peribacillus; species Peribacillus sp. P4_D6. Next base: position 41,807 of record NZ_JBFUIQ010000015.1, on the reverse strand, counting down.
TAATCGATAGCCGCTGTTTGATAGACATTTTTTTTCGTTTCCGACCAATGCGGGAACCAGCTTCGGTACTGTGTAAATATATCTTGGCGTTTATTTTCCGCCGCATAGACTTGATCGTACTCAATAAGCTGCTGAAATAAAAATGGCTCATGGAAGCCATCATAAAACATCGGACGCCGGTCGAGTAAAAAAGAGTACACAAAGCGCTTTGGACAGCGATTAAATACTTGGCTCGGTAGTATTACGTATTGACGTTCATAAAACGCAATTGTATTCTTTACATATGTTGTCGCCTTATCTTTTTGTATTAGCTTATTTACCTGTTGATTAGAGCCTTTAATAAGTGTTAAAAAGTTTAAGTAGAAGCAACGCTTTAAATGCTTGCGTTCATTGAGACGGCGAACGATGGAGAAATTCAATTTAATAGCATTCGTCATAATGAGATAAAATTGATAACATGCAATTTCGACTTCAAGTTCTTTGCGTATTTGTAGTTGGCGTAGATATATATTGTTCTGACAAAGCAAATCAAAGGAATCTCTAGAAAGAGGCCAAATATTAAGTGGCTGCGATGTTGGGAATGCTTCGTTATCCATTAAACTAAAATGAATTACACGGTTATCTTCAAATTGAAGACCGTCGCTATTTAATAATGAGCTAATTGTTTCGGTTGAACTATAATCAACAGGACCGTATAGTTCCGCTTCATGTTCATCCTCAAAGTCGGCATTTTGTGCTAAAAAATATTGTAATCCTTGCATTAAGTCTTTTCGATCTAAGTGGTCCAGTGAACCATCTTTTAACTCTTCTAATGCGGAGAGAATATTTTTAGCAATTTCTTTATCGAGCTCTTCGGATAGAGACGGCACAATATCGTTATTCACATGTGCTTCTAAAATTTCCACGTATTGCGAAATATTAATTTCTGTGCCGTTAAAGAGCAAGTTGAACAGTTGCTCGATTTTGAAGATACAATCTTTTACAAAAAGCAAGTCCTCCTTAGCGCTGTAAAAATACCCTACGACTTCATGATAAAATGAGTACATGCGATGTTCATCGCTGTTATACGAATTACGATGTGCAAATTGGTGCTCGGCTTGTTGCTTTGTTGCAATAAGGTTGTCGATGCATGTTGTCCATTCGCTAAAGGTTTTGAAGCGTCTCGTGATTTCTTGCAACAAATCTAAAGTACGAATTCCTGCTTGTGCATTGAGACCGTCTACGAATAAATAACCTGAGTTAAAAATTTCACGCAACAATGTATGCGTGACGTTCCCTGAATCTTCGTATTGCGCCGTTTTAACATTAAATTTACGCTTATTAATGCGATGAATATTGACTAAAAAGGCCCCTAATGGATGCTCGGATAGCTTTTTATGCTCGGCTTGTTCAATCGGTGCTAAAAAATCACGAACTTCCATAGTGCGTGGTGAAACGTAGCGCTCATCATTACTTTGTGTATAGCGCTTAAATTGTTGAAGTGTATGGAATTCGAAATAGTTTACTTTTTTTATATCTTGTTCATCGGTTACCATTTTTGATGCTGTAAAAGAGCCGTTAATGGCGAATAAAAACTCCTTAGCATGATAGTTAACTGTAGACGGATACGGCATCGCACGTTCATAGCCGAGTTGCTGGATGTGTAAAAAGTGCTCAATCGTTTGGAAGCCATGCTTATAGTTTGGCTGATAGTTGACAACATGAATAATGTCAAATTTCTCGCTTAACAAATCGAATAATCGCTTCTGGATTGGCACAAGGAAGTAGAAGCCGTGTAATACAAGCCGACTCTTTTTACCTTGTTTAATTCGCTCATAGACGGTATCGTGCACGGAATGCGCATGTGGAATATTAGCATTGACGCGCTTTTGATCGTCGGCAATAACGTCTTTGAATAATTTTGTGAGCGTGGCACGAAATACGCGTTTTGGCGATTCGCTTAGTCGTGCAAACCATGCATGAATGCAATAGTATGAAGAATCGCGTTCAACTGCTTGCCATAAGTCTAAAAAAATGCGCTCCTGTTCTGTAACGTTTTTTAACATGCTACGCACTGCTGTACTTGTATAACCGCTTTCGCTTAATAAACGAATCGTTTTTAATAAAAGCTCTTGGTTTTTATCAATGGCCGCAAATAAATCACGATTTAATGATGGACTTTGCTCACTCAAAAGGCGAAGTTCTTTTGATAGTAATGTAAACTGCTTTAAGTTCGTTTTGCTTTTTGTCCAGTCATCCCCAATGTATTTCATTAATTCAGCAAAGGAGATGATGGGGCCCGTAAACCAACGATACAAACCACTATTGCTTTTCATCATCCCTGCCTTTAATGAATTAGTAGCTGTAATATGAATAGCATCTTTATAAGTAGCGAATGCGCTATTTGGATTTAAAAGTTCTTCCGCATTTGTATAAATTAAATTACTATAGCCAGGCATGGGCATATTCTCCTTAAGTAAACAATAATTCTCCCCAAGTATTCGGATGGGCGGCTTCCTGTTGCACATCTTGTAAGCCGTAAATTTTTAATGATTGCTTGGCGCGAGTCATCGCTACGTATAAAATTCGCGCTTCTTCACGGCGTTGTTCCTCGTTTTCTTCAGTACGCAACGTGCGATAATTAGATGATATATCTTCAAATTCACTTGGCTGATCGTAATATTTCCAGCCGAATTTTAATTTATCCTGCTCACCAATTTGGACGATAATATCCTGTTTAATTGCATCTTCGTTGCGAATGAATGCGCTGTTCGGATAGGCTATAAGCACGGTATGGAACTGGAGGCCCTTTGATTTGTGTACTGTCATGACGCGCACAAAATTATCGTCAAAGGATGATTCTTCAATTTCCGCTTCATCGCTTTCACGGTTCGTTACAATTTGTAACTTCAGCCAATCATATACTTGTATTAACGTCGCATTATTGCTGAACTTGGCATAAATTTCGGTAATGATTTTTTCGAGATTCAGTTCGTATTTTAAAACCTCAATGTCATTAAAACCGAGCGATTCTAAATTGGTCGCGTAATCGCTTTGATCTAAAAACTCCTGCACAATTGGCAAAATCGGTTTTTCTTTCATTAAATCAAATGCTTTATGCCATGCTTCAGGCACCTTAAACGAAAAGTCATCTGCGCTAATAAAACTGTTTGACCTTTGGCGTTCGTCTTGATAGCGTTTTTGAATTGTGAAATGCAGCGATTCTTCTTTAACACAGAATGCTGTTTCACTCAGTGAAAATAAAGCTTGGTTGCGCGTAATGGTATCGCTTTTTGCATAAAGCCAAGAATGTAGTAAAATGCCTAAATCGCGCGCAGCTTTTGAGACGTACAGCGTTCCTTCTGTACGTACTTCATATTGTGGACCATCCTCAAGTTCCTTTAGCATTTCGCCAATGGCAATTGCTTCATGATTGTTGCGCACTAATACGGCTAATACATGTGGCTTTTCATTTTTCGGTGGCATGAGCGCAAAATCTTCGAGTAAATAGTCAATTGTAAATTCATAATCATATAGCGCGAAAACATGGTCCTCATCCATAAAATTGTCTTGACGTGAGTACATCGGTTGCTCATGAGATGGTAATAACTCCTTTTTGCGCCAGCGTCCAAAAATCTTTTCCATTTCTTCAATTAATCTTTCGGAGGAGCGGAAGTTTTCGATTAATTGATACGTGCGCACCTTTTGACAGTTACCTGCTCCTAGATAATCATCAAGTACTGAGAACGCCGTAGAGTCAGCTCCACGGAAGCGATAAACGCTTTGCTTCGTATCGCCGACAACAGTTAAGCGTAAATTCGCCTTTGCCGAAATCGTAGCAATAAATTGAATTTGCGCGATATCTGTATCCTGGAATTCATCCACTAGCAGGTATTTATAATTTTCATTTAATTCATGTAACGGTACTTGTTGTTTAATAAGCAGCTTTAAAAAGCGCGTTAAATCAGCAACTGTTAAAAAATCCTCATCAAATTTTAATACCGTAAATTGCTCTTCAGTCTCTTTTAAAATATCGGTTACAGTAAGCTTCAACTTATCGTCTTGGGGGTTAAATTGTAAATAATCCGCTAGATCTTGTTCGACAATACCCTTTTGGTTGAATTTATCCCAGACGTTTTCAAGGAAGCGAATAATTTTATGATAATCTAAACGACTAAATGGATTATTTGCATACTGTGCCAGAGTACTGTCTAAACATTGTTCTAAGATTTCGCGGCGCTTGACGGTCATTTCAGTAATATTGATATTGGCCGATAAGCCGATATAGTGCGAGAACTGCTTTAAAATATCTTTTGCAAACGTTGGAATCGTTACGATTTTCATAAAGCTTACCTGTTGTAAGTATTTATAGTGCACTTCACTCCCTGTTGTACGATACAACTCTTCTAATCGTTCTTCTAGCGCTTCTTTCATATTGCTTGCTGCTTCATTTGTGAACGTAATCATCACGATTTCATGTAAACTCGTAATTTGCTTTGTAAACAGCAAATATAAAATACGCGATACGAGCGTCGTCGTTTTGCCACTACCTGCCCCTGCATTTACAGCGATATTGAAGGCCGGATTGGCATGCTCGATTGTGTATTGATGGAAGTTAAAGTTTTTTAAGTATTTGCTATGTTTTTTTAAATAACTCAAGCCGTCTGTTCTTTTTAAACGTTGACCATTTAGTGTGAAAATTTGTCCATCGGTTGCAGTAAATGTATCTCCGGTTTTTTTTTGATAGAGAGCGAATACTTTTTTTCCTTTATTGTGTAGCAGGTTAAGATATTGTTCGATATGATCAAAGTGTAATCCTATATAAATATATGAATATTGAACATCTCCACCGTCAATTATAGTGTCATTTTGTTTTTTTACGTCTGGTAATAATGTAAACGCATCGGTTTGTTCGTCTTTCAATAATTCCTCAGGAGAAAAGTGCGGAGCATCGCTTAAATACTCAGCAAAAAACTGTCCATCGAGCTTTCCGTATAAGGTGAATTTTGAGCCATCAGCGCTGGTGATAATGTTTTTTCGTTCTGGATGGTCACGCAAATTATATAGTTTTAGCTCATAGCCTAGTTGTAATTTTTCAATTGATTTTTCTTTTGATAAGCGGTAATTCTCATCGCCACTAAATAGTTGAATGCCGAGCATTTTGCTGTTTTTACGAACTAATATATCTGTTTTTGCTTCTAAGTCATATGTGTAGTCCATTTTCACATCATCGAATAAGCCAGATTCTTTTAATATAAAATAAAAGTGTAGCTCTGAAACTAATGCTCTATATGCCGTATTTGCATGATATTGGAGTGCTACTTTATTGGCTGGGCGTGTTAAATATTCTTTTGCGTAGTGTACCTCAAATTCCTCGACAATCGGCAAGCGTTTAAGTTTGACAATTAAATCATAAAGTTCCTTATTGAAAAGAGGTAAATTGCGCGTATACACACCACGTTTATTAAAAGGATACTCGACTTGACGGTAGGAATGGGCTAGTATGTGTTCAATTTTTTTTGCTGATTGTAAATATGTAAAAATGTCCTGAAAGTTAAAAACCATAAAGATGCCACCTTATCAAAATAAAATTCCCAAAAAGTTATATTTAACTGGGAAATTAAACTAAATAATATAATTTTACTATTAATTGATTCGAATTAAAACTTAAACCTTAAACCCATAGTTTACCAGGATAGTCTATTTTTGATATCGGTATTAATTTCAAGAATTCAAATGACAGAATATTAGTTTACTCGTTGATTTTACTTACTACCTGTATGAATCTAACTACACAATAAAAGGTGGTGGCCCAATTGGAACAATACTTAGAAAAATGGAAAAGGCTAAGTGAGGGGGAGTTACAAAACCACAATACACTTGGATGACCAGATTTCACACGAATGGTGTGTTCGCCAAGTTCTGCAATAATTGGATTTGAATATATAGCATATGGAGGAGAGACTTGCGATTTATAAGTCTTCTTAGTTCAATAAGACTAAAATATTGTTAACTGCAGATAATTTATTCTTTTCAGAAAACTACTGTGACTTTTTACCGCCTTATGACTACCAAACATATTGAAGTGGATATCATTTAATTTCAATAAGCATAAGAAGGCCAGATAAATCATGCTCTAAAAAATGTTTTAACCCTTTTTTAAAATTAAAAAAAGAACGGAAAAATATGGTCTTAAAAAGCCGTCCATTGCAGTTCAGCACTCAAGGTGTGTTAAATTTCAAAGCTTAAAAGTCTTTCGATATTTTGGCTGGAGGTCTTAAGACTTAAAGTCTCTATATTCCATAAAATAACAAGCTCCTTTCTTGAGTGTTCTGTTAAAATGGAATTTTAAAATCTTTTACAATTCACGCATTACACTTTAAAATGATAGAGTTAGGGTATATAATATTATACCGCTATATTCAAAATTCAGGTATATGAGTTAACTTATTTTGGATAAATGAATTTATTTTATATTTTTAATGGATAGTTCTTGATCTCACTAGGGATTATTATTATAATAGGTATAAAAGCCGAAAGGATGTTCGGTCATGATAAATGCAATTGAATTATTTGCGGGGGTCGGTGGGTTCCGGCTGGGCCTTGAGGCGGCAAAAGGATTTGATGTGGTTTGGGGTAACCAATGGGAACCTTCAAAAAAATCACAGGATGCTTTTAACTGTTATGCTAGACAGTTCGATAGAGGAATACACTCCAATGAAGATATTTCTACGGTAGATGAAAAGATATTTGTAAATAAAGGGATTGAACTAATTGTAGGCGGTTTTCCTTGTCAAGATTACTCCGTTGCCCGAAGTCTTTCCGGAGAAAAAGGAATTCAAGGGAAGAAAGGTGTCCTTTTCTGGGAAATCATGAGGCTTGCTGAAGGAATCAGGCCGAAGTATATCTTGCTGGAAAATGTGGACCGATTATTGAAGTCTCCATCGAAACAGCGTGGAAGGGATTTTTCCATCATGTTGGCAAGCTTCAGGGATTTGAATTACTCAGTCGAATGGAGAGTCGTCAATGCTGCGGAGTATGGACAAGCACAGAGGAGGCGCCGTGTCTTCATTTTTGCCATCAGGAACGATACGCCATATGTCAAAAGTAGGGCCAAGGAAGATGATGCGGTAATGTTGCATGAACGAGGTTTCTTCGCTAATGCATTCCCGGTCAAATGGGAAATTTCCAAAAAGCATAAACCAAATTCGTTCACGATGGAAGAAGGTATTCTCGAAATTTCAGATGAGTTCACGATGACATACCTGAATTCAGGAATTATGAGAGATGGCGCTGTATATACAGAGGAATTGCTCCCAATCGAGGAGCGGCCAAGGCTATTAGGTGAAATCTTGCAATCTGGTGTGGACGAAAAGTATTATCTTAGCACAGATGCAATCGAGAAATTCCGTTACCTTAAGGGCCCGAAAAAGATTGAGAGGACGGCTGCTAACGGACATAAATATGTATTTTCCGAGGGTGGGATGGCTTTCCCTGAATCGTTGGACAAGCCAGGCCGTACGATGCTGACAAGTGAAGGTACTGTGAATCGGAGCAGCCATGTGGTGGAAGATCCCGAAACGAAAAGGCTTCGCATCCTTACCCCAGTAGAGTGTGAAAGATTGAATGGTTTTCCAGATCATTGGACGGAAGGAATGTCCGAACGGATGAGGTACTTCTGTATGGGAAATGCCTTGGTGGTCGGACTGATTGAAAGAATGGCCAAGCGAATTCTCGAAATCGAGGAAGAAGATGCAGCAGCTATTAAAGTGAATCCACAACAACTTAGTTTATTTTAAATTTAGAATGGTCCCTGGCAAAATTGTCAGGGTCCATTTTTATTCGTGTGCCACATCTTCCTTGGCATTATCGATGAAAGTGGTGATTTTTTCGATGGTATTATCAAAATCCTTCCTTACCTCATGCTCCCAGATTCGTAAGATATGCCAATTTCCATCTGTATAATATTTTGTGATTTCTAAATCGCGTTCCTGGTTTCTCTCAAGCTTCTTCACCCAGAAATCTATATTGCTCTTTGGCATTTTTCCATGTATCGGGCAAAAGTGCCAAAAGCACGAATCGATGAATATGACGACCTTATACTTTTTGATGGCGATGTCTGGTGTTCCCATCATTCCCCTGACATTCCTCCTGAATCTATACCCCCTGTGCCATAGTTCATGTGAAACGAACGTTTCCAGCTTCGAAACGGCTTTAATGGATGACATGATTTTACTCCGGGTTTCTTTCGTCTCTGGTAATCGTGCTTTATTTGCCATTTGAAGAATCCCCTTTCAGCAAAGAAGTGTTGTCCTTAATTCCTTTACTTTATTAGTACCAATCCTTCCGATTTATAAACATCATTAATGTTTATATAACTTGATTCACTTACAATTTAAGGTAAAAGAAGAAATAACCTGTATATAAAATTTGATTCATATATAATGGTATATATGCACTATTTTGGAGTTTAATTAAGGGGGGGACCCATTGGTAGAAGATATAGAATATTCCTATGTTTATTATGTGGACCATAAAGAGGCAGGGGAACAGAAACTTTTCCTATACAGACTTCTGAAGAGGGGAATAAAAGTATTTTTATTCACGAACGGAAAGATAGACTTTGCTGATTATTGCGAAATTGGTAAATACAAAAAGGCGAAGTTATACCAGGAGATGATTTGTATTGGGCATCCCATTCAGAAAGCAATCCAGATTAAGGATGGTCAAGGACTCGATCACCTTGATTCAATTATAGCTACCTATCCAGATTTTAATGTGGAACAATATCGAATTGAACATGCACCCCATGAGAAAAACATAATGGCGAAGGCTGGCGCCGGCACGGGAAAAACGACGGTCATGATTGACAGAATACTCTATTTGTTATTGAAAGCGAAAGTTGACCCTGCTGAGATTGTCATGATTACTTTCACCAAGGATGCCGCACATAATATGTATACAAAATTAAGAGAGAATCTTTTTAAGCGGTACCACCTGACAGGCCAACTGGAATTGTTAACTGTGATAGAGAATTTAAATAAGGTCCGAATACAGACTATCGATTCATTCTGTAAATCTCTTTTGAAGGAAATCGGTTCATTAAGGGGCTTCGGGTTGAATGTACGATTACGCAGTTTCAAAATGGATAAGAAGAAGTGGATTGAAGAGGAATTGGATTCCTATCTCAAGGCAGAATTGGCGAATGGAGAAGAGAGCATACAAGTTCTAATCTCTCCACTGAAAGTATATGAGTTAGTCGATACCCTTCTTAGCTTTTGGGAAAAATTCGAACAAAAAGGTTTTTCCACAGATGAAATCCTTCATGAAGTGGAGTTTGGAGAAGCGGATGGACCCCATCAGAAGATTAATGACCTGATTCAGACTGTTATAAGGAATGTGGAACGAAGGTTTGCTATCGAGAAAGAAACGTTGAATGCTGTGACTGTCAATGACCTGACAAGGCAAATCGATCAAATAAGGCATGACCACGGTATGGAGGCTTTTCAGAACTTGTCCAATCCGATTTCGTACCTATTCGTGGATGAATTCCAGGATAGCGATGATGTACAAATTCGACTGATAGGCACAATTCAGGAAGCATTTTCGGCAACCTTATTTGTGGTGGGAGATGTCAAACAGTCCATTTATCGGTTCAGGGGTGCAAACCATACTGCATTCACCAGGTTGAAGGAAAAGCTGGATGAACGCGGAGTGGAAATCGATGATTCGGAATACGCGTTGACGAAAAACTACCGGACAACTAAATCTCTTCTAGGGCAAATGGGTGAATACTTTACACAATGGGGTGAAAAAGGCTTCCTGAAATATGGAATGGAAGGCGACATTCTGCAGGGAGTGAAGGACGACAATCGGGAAGAACCACTTACTATAGAGCGCAGAAGAGAAGATACGAAGGAGAACATGAAAACATATATCATGCCATTTGTTAAGGAAAGGTTCAAAATACTGAAAGAATCAAATAGCCAGAAACCAAGCGAGGATAAAGGGAAGATGGCTATATTGACAAGGACCATCGAAGAGGCAAGATTAATGGATAAATGGTGCAGGGAATTAGATTTGATGGCAAAACTTGAAGTCGGAGGCGGTTTTTTCACCTCGAAACCTGTGAGACAATTTTTCTCCCTTGTCTTAGCCCTTCTATATCCGGATAACGGTAAATACTTAGCGAACCTAGTTTATGGACCATATGGACAGGCCCAAAAATATATCTTGCATAAGGTCATCTCAGTAGAAGGTCATGACCAGGATGCGATTAGTGCCATTAAGGGGGCCACTAATTTCCCCTTTGAAGATTATGCTAGTCGGCTAGCTTCCCAGCCTGTTCTTTCTGTTCTCAGGTCGGTCATTTTGGAGAGAAAACCTTATGATTGGGTATTTTCCAGGAAGGTAGATGAATTGAGGGATAAAGCTTCCTATGAATACACGGATGATTATATTTTTCAGGAGGCTGCTGGGTATACGAATAATTATGAGCTTGCAATAGGTAAGCTATTTGAAATGTTGCATCAAAAATTTTCTGAAGATTTCGTTTCCCTTTATCAGATAGCTTCATGGCTGCAAGTGCAGATAGCAACTAACCGTGAGGAAGAAGATTTAATGTTGACGGATGGAAAAGTCATGGATTACATTCATATCTTGACTGTCCATCGAGCGAAAGGACTTGAATTCGATACGGTCATTATACCGTTCACGGAAAGGCCTTTCACCACTTCTTTCAGTAATATCATTTTTGATGAAGCAAGGAAAGAGATAGGCTGGAAAATCAACAAGCCTGGGTATGGATTGAAGGAAAATAGTAATTTCCAATCCATGAATAACCTTGAAGACCGAGAGTCGATTCAGGAGGAAACCAGATTGCTTTATGTTGCAATGACAAGGGCAAAGAAAGAACTGGTCATCATCAGGAATATGAAAAATGATTCCTTTAACTGGACTTGGTCGAAGCTTTTAACTCAAAATTAGATAGGATGATAGATGTGAGTGATACAGTTCGTGTAGTTACATATGAAAATCCATACACTTTTCATTTACTGCCTGACTTTCAGCCCTATATGGATACTGTACATATTTGTGCTTCGAGCTCTCTGGCACAAGGAGTGAAAAGGAAGAACCGAATACTTCATGCGTATTCCATTGGGGAGCTCATGAAGAAGTTTTATCCACGATGGAATGATACAGAACATCGTTTCAACCAATATTCGCTACTGTCTGACCTTTTGCGTGACTGGGAATGTGAAGAGAACTCAAAAGTCATCCGTTCATTTAAACGCAATAAACTAAATCTGCTTATCACGATGAGGAATCTGACGGAAATTGGGTTAAGGCCGGATGATATCCTTGATTTTTCAAAAAAGATAGAAGAGAAGCTTTTCTGTGATGTCTGGGAGAAAATGATTCCTGGCTTTACCCCGTATATGGTAGACTCCGAGCGGAATTTGAAAGATTATGAAACTATCTTTCAGGTTTTTTTAAACGAAGATTTGCCGATCAGGAACAAAACGATCGTGCTCCATGGTTTCTATTATATATCGCCAGGACAGCATTTCGTCTTTTCAAAATGGAAGGAAGCAGGGTTCGAACTTGTATTCATTAATCTATACAATGAACAGTTTCCAGAAATCTTTTCTTTTCTGGATGAGAATTTTTCCGAAAAGTATGGATGGGCTAAACGAGATAATTGGACCTTGACGACAGATCCATCGACATTACGGAGTGAACGATTCGCCTCGGTTTTACAAGGGAATGTATTGGATGGAAAGTTCGAAGGCATCCATGAAAAATCATATGAATACATGATAGAATTTGTCGGTGATTTGGAGGATGGCGTACATTATGTTTCTCCGAGCAATGATCAGCTACAGGAACGGATTCGTGAATTTAGGCCAGAGGCTTATGAAGGAGAAAGTCATTTTCTGTCTTATCCCATCGGACAGTACCTGCTCCATTTACATTCGATTAGTAATGAGGATAAAGGTGATTATTTTTTGAACGATAAAATCCTAATGGAGTGTTTTTCCTCGGGCTGGCTCAATTATGGGACAGACAATGCCCGAGATTATACGGAGCAACTGAATGCCATCCTCCCTTATTTCAGAAATTGCGAGACCATCGATGAATGGCGCGACCAGATGTTGAGATTGCAGGCTGCCAAAAAATCTTCTTCCCGTTCGATAAGGAAGAATCAATTGAAGAAAACGGATCATTTCAAGGCGGTCAGAATCAATCCTGTATTGAGGTTCTCTTTCTTTTCCGTCACCCTGAAGGATTTAAATGTTATTAAAGGGTTCATGGAAAAGCTTATTTCTGATGCCAAATGGTTAGTGAACATCGAAAATGAGCGGATTACCATCAAGACCCATTTTGACAGGGTCAAAAAGCTTCTGGATGAATCGGGTGTGAAGAATTCATTTCTAGGTTCAGTGGAAAGGGATTTGGTTAATCAGTTAGAAGGAATGCTGATGAGGCCAGTAGAAGATGGACGTACATATCATGTCAGCGATCTTGCTGAAGCCATCGTCGTCTATCTAAAGAATGGATTCGAGTTAGAATTGGAGAAAGAAAACGAAATGAACGACCAGAAAGTATCCATTCAAAGACTCGAACAATTGGATGGCCTAATCCTGTTGAATGAGGGAAAGGGGTTGCACCTTTGCGGAATGGATGAAAAGCACTTTCCAGAAGATAGTTCGCCTATGCCATGGCCGCTGTCGGAACAATTGATACAGCGATTGAATCGTCCAGCGACTGATATGTACTTATATAGAAAGGGCAATCAAGGGGCCTTTGCGAAATACCTGTTTTACTTGGCGTTATGTTATGAGGGGCAAATTTCAATTTCATGGATTAAAAATTGGGATATCCATGAGCAGTTGGAGAGGTCGGTTTATGTTCAGCTTTTAGGGTTGGAGAAAGAGGCGAATGCTGGGAAGACTAATTATCAATATTTGCCGATTAACATTCAGCCAAATGATATTGAGATGGCGACCGTGCAAAATAAGCTTCTGAGTTTTCCAAGGGAAGAATTCGTAGAGATGTATTTATGCCAGCGCCGATTCTACTATAGTTCCGTCGTGAATGGCTATTCTAGTTACCGATCTCCCTTTCACCAAGAGTTTCTGGTTGGGAACCTGGTGAAAATTTATGCTGCTAGCGGACAGGACAAGTCGGAAATCATAGAGATTCTCGAAGGGTTGTTTCCCTATTTGACCCGCATACGTCTCCGATTCATCGTCGAGGAAAATCTGAAGGAGTATCTTGTACAAGGAATGAGAAAATATGGGCTAGGACGTAGACTATATTATGAAAATCTTGAATATCCGATGAGCACTATGTATTTTCAGTTTCTAACACATCATGGAGCTTTTCAAAACGAAAGGTGGAAGGGCTCATTCGAATTGATGAATAACAGGAAGGTCAATAAACAGGACATGGATCAATTCATTTCTCCGAAGGATGGCCTTCTGGTTGAAGCGGCACCTTCAGAGTTATGCAAGCTCTGCCCCCATAATGAATATTGTGAGGATGCTCTATATTCTGTGGATATTTCAAAAAAAGGGTTTGATGACATTGAGTGAGTTGTTATTTGACAAGGGAACATATGAATTAAAAATAAACAAAGCTTTCGACTTACTTGAAAAGGCGATGGAGAAGGTGCCTTCCATCGAAGAGGACATTTCAGAAAAAACTGAACGATTTCTGCAGAACATCGAGTTAAGCGAGGAACAGCAAAAAGTGGCTAAAATGAATTCGACCCACCTTCTGGTAAAAGGATCTGCTGGAAGCGGGAAGAGCATCACTCTCCTGACAAGAATGATGCAGAAAATGTCGGAAGATTTCGGAAAACGATTCTTGTTTGTATCTTTCAGTCAGGAATTGGTTAAGGATGCGGGAAACAGGTTTTTTAAATCAAAATATCATGACGCGCTGCAGAAACACGGTCATGAAGTCCAATTCATGACCTTTCATGAACTAGCGTATCGATTATTAAAATCGATGGGAATTGAGGTTAAATTATTTCAAACATCCCACAGGAACCTGAATCATAAAGATAATAACACAAAAGGGATGATGCTAAGGATAATGAACCTTCTCGATACGGAAGAGTTCGAAGGTTACCCTTCCATTCACACGATAAAGAAGACAAAAAATACTTCATTTTTAATGGACGAATTCGCTTGGATGAAGGGGAATGGCTTCATCTCAAAAGATGATTATCTTACCTGTGAGCGTAAAGGGCGTGGAAAGCTGCCGAACCTTTCTTCCAAACAACGGATTACTATTTACCGCCTATTTGAGATTTATAGGGAGGAACAACAGAAAGATTTTAAAAATAGGATTGACCGGGAAGATTATGCCCTCTTAATCATGGAGAATCTTCACAAGTTGCTTAATTCGGAGAAGTTCGATCATATTTTCATAGATGAAGTGCAGGATCTTCAACCAATGCAGCTGAGATTATTGGTTGCCATTAATAAGGGAACATTGACTTTGAGTGGGGATGAAAGGCAGCGAATCTATAAAAGCAGTCCCTTTTCCTATCAATCACTTGGCATAAAAGTACAAAGTGGGAACAACGTCGTATTGAAGCGTAATTGGCGGTCAACTTACCAAATCATGAAACTGGCAAACTCGTTGAATTTTAATCGATCGGATGAAGATTCCAAGTATGACGACGAGAAATATTTTCCAAGGCAGGGAGAAAAGCCACTGATTAGGGCCTTTAAATCTTATAAGGATATGCTAACCCAGGTTGGCAAACAAATCATGGACATTCGCAAGAGTAAACCGGATTCAACTTTCGCGATCATCCATCGTCAGCATGACATCCAAAAGGAACGAGATATGAAGACTTTTTTTGGACGGTTTTTTAGTACAAACACTTATATCAAGAAGATAAACGTAAATAATGCGACGAGGCATGTAGAGGAACCGAAAATCTACTATCTTGAAGCTAAGGCTACAAAGGGATTGGAGTTCGACTATGTCTTTATACTGGACTTCAGCATCTTCTACTACCCGCATAAAGACGAAATAGACGATTTGAAAAAAATAAAACAATTTCGTTCCGAGGCCTTCCTTTCCGATAAAAAGGAAATTGAAGAAAAAGAAAAGCGAATCTTATATGTTTCTTTGACGAGGACGAAACAAGAGGCTTTTCTCTATTTCGTAGCTAGTGAGGATCCGGAAAAACGTATATCAACCTTTGTTAAGGATTTCTCAACAAAAGATTATATTGCTAAGGGATTTAGTAAGACTAAGGTATAAGGGGAAAAGGTGGTTAGAATATGTTCCCTTATGCTCTTCATTCCCTTATTTAATGATAGATTTGAAATATATATAAGAGTAGGAATCGAGTCAATTGGGAAAATATAAAATGAATCATTTTATAGATTAAGAGTATTGGTCTAACAGAGAGTTTTAATAATGGAGATGAACGACATGCTTGGTCAGAAGAGGAGGTATTATTCTGTGGAAGCTCTAAAGGGTTAATTTCTTACGAGGATGATATTTTCAAGCTGAACTTTGATGTCAGACCAGAAGACCAGAGGGTTTTGTTTAATATGACAAAGGATATTTGTGAATATAGACTTCATTATCACTTTGAGCGGAAGGCTAAATAAAAAGAAACCATCCTCAAAAAGAGACATTCCCAAAAGGAATGTCTCTAACTCCTTATTGTTGGTTTTAATAATTGGTGTAGTAAACCGTATTCCTAGCATAAAAAGGTACTGCAGTTTAATGGCCATCTCCAAACTTAGTCTTATATTTTTATTTTTTTCGGGTTGTAGGCCGAGGACTTTCAGCAGTTAGGAACCTAAAATGAAAAACATCTATTAAAAAAAGATCTGAAACTTCATTTCGCATTAATATGGGAGCTTATTTTTGTGGTTCCCAAGGGGAATGTGGTTGCAGGCAAAATGAGGGGACAAGCAACTATTTTTCTTGAAGGAGGTTCCTTAATTTATTAATTGCTAGTTTGTGGTTTTTAGAAACTGCCTGCTGCGAAACGTTCATTATTACCGCTATTTCTTTAAATGCCAAATTATCAACATATTTTAACTTTAGTGTTTTCTTTTGAGTATTGGTTAATTGGGATAGAGCGTTGGCAATTTCCTTATCTGAGGTAATATCTTCGATGGTTTCGGCATCTCCATTATAAATCTTCTCATATCCTTCTTCTTTAACTTCAATCGTGTCTAATAAGGGGATAGACTCATCATTTTCAGCATTTAGAATGATAGGGAAATTTTTATTTTGATCGTTAATACTTATATCGTATTTAACTGCTGTAAAATGTATGGTTTTGGATATGAGCGATACAAAACGAATATAAAATAAATGTTTTTTGAATTCTTCATCTAATTTATTCTTATTTTTGATTGAAGGAGTACATATGGCTTTTTTATACAGTGCATAATTTTTTTCTTCTTTTAAAAAGGATTTTATAATCTTACTATTTATAAACTTTCTATTGTTATTTTCATACTCGAAAAGTTGATTACTGCAACAATCAGATTTATTCATTATCATCACCTCTTTTTTGTGGATAATACTTTTCTATTTTATTAGAGATTTCTGATGTCCGTTGAACTAAATCAATCAGAAAATCTCTGTCTTCATTGGAGAGTGAGTTGTCATCTAAACATTTTGTGATAAATGTTTGTGTATTTCTTACTTCGCAAAAACACTTGAAAATATTTGGATTCATTTTCTCTCACCTCGAATATTATTTCCTAATTCCACAATAGCTTTTTCAAGCTTTTCCAATTTCTTTTCGAACCTAATAAAAAGATATAAGGCAACAAATATTGGAAATCCGAAATTACCAATTATATTAACAAGGGTCGTGTAAGTTTCCATATAAGATCCCCTCCATTTTATTTCTTTTTGTGATATTTAGTTTGAAACTCAAAAAATCCTGGAGTTTTATCAACGTCGTATCTATTTACGATTTTAATAATCAAAATAACTAATTCTTGAGTTAAATCTTCTCTTTCTTGTTGTTTTGTTTGAAATAATGATTTTAGAATCTTAGGTTGAAATAAAAAGATAACCGGCTCTAACTTATGAGGTTTAGACTTAGCTTCACTCACCAATTCATATAAATCTTTCTTCATTTTATATCCTCCTTAACATCTATAACATTGTTTGTTATTGAGTTAAATAATACTATAATTGGTTATTTAATCCTATTTTACAGAAAGAAATAATTGGAGCATATGTTTGTTAATGTTCCTTTTTTAACCTAGGGATAATAGGATATTCTACAGCTCAAATGGGTAGTAATCGGGATTTGAAAAATAACTATCCACTATCCACATTGCCATTGTTTCCTGCAGCACAACCAGAATATTAGAATTTTCCCCCTTCTCTTCTTAAAGTCCGAAAGTCACAAATAAAACAACCATTTTAGTGATTTTCTTAATTTAGTTTTTTAGTATTTTAAAATAGAAAAAGAGACTGCCTAAACTAGACAGTCTCTGAAAATTATTTTGGACATTCTTTTGGTCTTGCAGCACCTGGAACACACATTCTGCAGGTCCATGCAGCACCTACAACTGCAACTGCACATACTGCACATACAATACAAGAAAGGGGATTTAGACAGGTACAGCACGCACCAAGACAACTTCCATATATAATCAAACAACTATTCCAAGTAGAACATCCTAATTGTTTGTTCATACATGCTGCCCATGATAGAGAACAAGAATCTGCCTGGATTGTTACGATTTCTCCATTTTCGTGAACAAATATTCTTTCATTACCAATTAAAATAGCTGGTTTCATATTACTTTCATCAATAGATAGCATACCAACTAAATTTTCCTTTTGGTATAAAGGAAGAGAAAACATATTTAGGGAGTCTGAAAGTACTTTACCTTCTTCTTTATCTTCTAAATACTTGGTGTTCTGAATTACATACTCTTCATCATTGTTTAGAGTATAACCAACTTTAGTAATGTGCTTTGATAGTTTGTTAAATTCCTCATTTGAATAAGCAAGTTTACGAAAATCTGCTAATAGCTTATCATCTGTCGTTTTAGTTGCAACGTTATAAAGGTAGGACCCATTTACTTCGGTGTAATGTACTTCACCATCTAATCCTTCGTGTGTTTTCACAGGAATAGTAAATTGCTTACCAATCGTACTTTCCATTTTTGCAACTTTTCCTTCATTTAACACAGAATAATCAATTTCGTTTGCCTGCAACTTACCAAAGTCAGCTGCAAGATTAAATTGGGATGTTACTTTTTCCTGGATTATCTCTTTAAATGATTGTTTTTCTAGGGCATTTAAAGATAATGGTTTAATGATTGTCATTTAAAATCCTCCTTATAATTTTTTACCTTACAATTCTATAAGGGAGGATTTACTAACTTTTTTACAACCTATATGAAGTTTTATTTGGATTAGTGTACAAAGCGTTGCACAATTTGAGAAATCATAAAAACCAACAAACTTGAAATAATAGCTCCGACCAAAATATTATAGCCTGAAATGAAATCATTATAGAATCCAATTGTTCCAATCAATAAAAAAATTAGAATAAAAACATATGATATAGAGAGAGAAACTAAAATTTTACGAAAAACACGTTGATCTGCAACAACGTAACTATCGTTCCACTTATCGTTTTTTTTCTTGACTAAGAAATTAATTACTTGATAACCCATAACAAGAGAAGCTATCCCCCACATAATCCAGAAATTACTTCCTGTTTCATCTACAAAAATTGAATAACATGAATATCCAAAGCCTAAGAACAAGCACATATAACCAACTAAAAGCATCCACTTTTTCAAACGCATAAAGATCCCTCCTGAATTTAATCTGTTTTTTCTTCTAAAAAGAATAATTTATCGATTGGTTCATTTAATACAGCAGAGAGCATTAAAACAATTCCTATTGAGGGTTCGTATTTTTGTTTTTCCAAAGCAACAATGGTTTGTCTGTGTACACCTATTCGATCCGAAAGTTCTTCTTGAGTAAAATCATGTAATCTTCGAAAATATCTCACGTTGTTTTTTACTTTTCCTCTTTTCAAATTCTCCACCTCTTATGTATAGTATTATATACAAAATGGATTGAAAATAATACATTTTGAAGGATAAAAGGAATTGAATTGGAGATAAAGAGAAAAAATTAGAGTATATAATAGTTGTTGCTGTTGGTTTATATTAGTTTAAAGTGTTAGACAAGAAGATAAAAATAATAAGCAGGTCGTGCCAGACCTATATCATCAAAAGAAAGAGACATCCCCCACCAAAGGATGTCTCTCCCCTCCTATATACTAATAACACTCATCATCCCCTCATGCGTCGCTTCCTCAATCGTCCGTGGTCCAAGGCAATCCCCAATCTGTTTCACAATAGGCGCATGGCCTTTCATTTCTTCGAATAGTTCTGTGTTGGGTATGCGGCCAAGGGAGAGGACGATGGAGTCCCAGTTGGTTAGTTCTTGTTTTTGTTGGGTGAATAGGTTCCGGATGATGACGTGATTTTCTTTGATTGCCCCGATGTCGTAATGGGGAAGGAGTGTGACGTTTAGGTTGTATAGTTTTTTTAGGTATTCGTTCCTGAGATATTGGTGAACGGTTTCACCGATGTGCAGTCGTGATGATATGAGTGTGACGTGGCGGCCTTTTTCGGCTAGGTAGATGGCTGCTTCCATGCCGGGCCAGTCGCCGCCAAAGTCGAATACGAGTACGTTGTCCCCGACTTTTTTGGTTGAGCTGAAGAGGTCATCACTCATGATGATCCGTGGGTCATCGATTCCTTCGATGGCTGGTGTATAGGGCCGTGAGCCGGTTGCACAGATGATGGCGTCCGGGTTCGCTTCGGATATTTCTTGAGCGGTGGCTGTTTTGCCTAATTGCACATTTATATTGCTTCTCATTAGTTTCCGGGAGTAGTTATCGAGCATCGATTCTGCGAGTTCATGCCTCATCGGTGCTTTGCGCATGGTACGAAGCAGGCCGCCGATGGATTTGCTTTGATCGATCAGTGTCACGGAATGACCTAGTGAATCCGCGGTTATGRCTGCCTGTAATCCGCCAGGTCCTGCGCCAATCACGAGGACATTCTGTTTGCTTCTTGTTTTCTTTAATTCTGGCAAGATCCATGCTTCTTTACCGGTTGTCGGGTTTTGGACACAGCCAATCGGCAGTCCTTTATGATAGTGACCGATACAGGCTTGTAAACAGCCGATGCATGCATCGATTGCTTGCAGGTCGCCATCTTTTGCCTTGTTGGGCATGTCTGGGTCGACGATTAAGGCCCTGGTCATTCCGACGACATCGGCTTTTCCGGTTGATACGATCTGCTCGGCTTCAACGGGGTCGACGATTCGATTGCCGACAAAGACCGGTACGGCTCCCGCCATCCTGATTTTGAATCCATGTGGTGAAAGGTATGCGTGCTTTATCGGTGATGGCGGCACGATATGGGTTGATCCCTCGAAGGTACTTGAATCTCCGGCTGTGACATTAATGAAATCTAATCGGACTTTTTCCGCGAGATATTCGACGATTTGCACGGAATCCTTCATCGTAGTCCCGTCCATCGTCAGTTCATCTGAACTCATGCGAATGCCGACGGTAAAGTCTTCCCCGACTCTGTCCCATACCTTCTCCAAGATTTCCACAATGAATCGCATCCGATTTTCGAATGATCCGCCATAGAGATCCGTACGTTTATTTGTATGAACCGACCAAAACTGGGCAGGAAGATATCCGTGTGAACAGCAAATTTCCACTCCATCAAGTCCGCCTTCCTTTGCCAGCTGTGCTGAATGGGCGAATCCTTCTATCACTCCATCAATATCCTCCAAGCTCATTGGTTTTGGCATCACACCGAAGCGCAGGCTGGGAACGGCGGATGGCGCCCATGCCGCATTTCGGTAGTCGCTCGATACGACTTCCCGTCCGCCATGGAATAGCTGCGAGAAAACCTTCGTTCCATACTTATGAAGCGTTTCGGAAAGCTCTTTGTAGGCATCGACAATTCTTTGGTCATACCCTGCGATCGTTTTGGACGTAAGCATGCCGGATGGATGTACGGATGCTGCTTCAAGGATGATCAATCCGACGCCCCCATTAGCACGGGCTTCATGATAGGCGACCATATCCGAAGTGGGGATTCCGTCCGTGACGTGATTTGTTTGATGTGCTGTACTTAAGATCCGGTTTTTTAATTCAGTAGAACCGATCGTTAATTGGGTAAACAGATTCTTGAATTGAGCCATATCCATGACCACTCCCTAATGTTAGATAGAATGAGAGTATAGAGGGCATCCGCCTCTACCTATCCCTATACAGGTTCAATATGCAATAACCATGCCGTTCCAGGGGAATGTGGTTTCATAATCGTTTTTTTACTTGGATAAAGAGGGTATGGCTCATGGGTATCGTATTTTATAGATAGATAAGTGAACCTTTTTTGGAAAGCGGTGATTCATAAAAGGTTCAGTTCTGAATTTGTTGATTTAGAGACATTCGCCGCTTCTGAAAATGATACTTATTTCTTTTCGTATCAAAAAGTGTAACAAAAATGGTTCGCAATCAAAATATGGGGTGAAGTGATGGAAGTAAAAAAGGAATCACTAATTGTATTTTCCGATATTTCTATTTTGGATGTAAAATCCTTGCTGAAAATTAATTCTTCGCCTTTTATTGTCATGAAAAATCACTTGGAGATCCTCGGCATATTGGATGAAGGTTTCTTTTTGAAGAGATTGGATAGCGATGGCGATAATCAGGAAATCACGGCTTATCTTAATTCATCGTTTGTCGTCGTTGATGATTTAGATAAGCTTAGTGAAGAGGATATGAGCACCTATGATTTTGTGATTCAACATGGTGATAACCAATATAGCTGCCATCCGATCTCTGAAGTCAGGGAAATGCAGCTTAAAAAGAAGATGAATAGCTTAATTAGTCTAAATGAATCACTGCAGAAAGAGCTGGAAGTGACAAGAAAGAAGGTAAAGGAGCTCACGCAAATCCTAGATTCCAGCTATGATGAAATCTTCGTGACGGATGCGAACGGGGACACGCTATTCGTGAGTGAGGCGTGCAAGAAGCTTACCGGGCTGCCGCCGGAGGCCTTTATTAATAAGAACATTAATGAGTTAGTTGATAAGGGATTGATCGTCAATTCGGTTACATTAAAAACGATGAAAACGAAAGCGATCCATTCGGCGGAGCAAACCTATCCGCATGGGTTGACGGTATTCAGCACAGCGAAGCCGATTTTTGATGAGGAGGGGAACTTATATAGAATCGTTTCGAACTCCAGGGATATCACGGAATTGGTTGAGATGAAGAGTCAATTGAATAGAGTGAACCTTAGGAACCAGCGGGCCCAGCATGAAAATTCGAGAACCGTTTCTTTCAATAACTTCATTACAAATTCGGATAAGATGGTAAAGGTTTTTGAGTTAGCTGAAAAAGTCGCCCCGATGGATTCTTCCATCTTCATCCATGGAGAAACCGGAGTCGGAAAAGGGGTTTTAGCAAGGGTCATTCACGATCTCAGCAGCAGAAAGGATAAGAGTTTCATTCAAGTGAATTGCGGCGCGATACCATCGGCTTTAATTGAGTCCGAGCTGTTTGGCTACGAAAGCGGTGCATTTACGGGAGCTAATAAGCACGGGAAAAAGGGGCTGGTTGAGAGTGCTGATGGCGGCACGTTGTTTCTTGATGAAATCGGGGAAATGCCGCTCGACATTCAAGTGAAAATCCTCCATCTGGTCCAGGATCGAACATTCATGAAGGTGGGAGGAACGAAGGAGAAAAAGGTGAATATTCGCATCATCTCCGCCACGAATAAAGACTTGAAGCAAATGATCAAGAATAATCAGTTCCGCGAAGATCTATATTATCGGCTGCATGTCGTTCCAATGGAAATACCGCAGCTGCGTGAGCGGAAGGAAGATATCTTATTATTAACCGATTATTTTCTGAAGAAGTTCAATGAAAAATACGGTCAATCCATCACGATCGATGATCATTCCAAGTTAATTCTGCAGCTGCAGGATTACCCGGGCAATGTTCGGGAGTTGGAAAATGTAATCGAACAAATCGTCGTCACGGCTAGAAAGCCTATCGTAACGATAGAGGATTTGCCTTCCGATTTAACCTACAAAGATACGGCACTGGTCAATTTAACAGGAATCATTCCCTTGAAAAAAGCGTTAGAGGAAACGGAAAAGCAATTATTGTCACAGGCCCTTTCCACCTATAAATCAACCAGAAAAATGGCCAAAGCCCTGGAGGTCAGCCAAACGACGATCATGCGCAAACTGGGCAAATACCAATTTAGCTATCAGGACGATTAATAATAAATTAACCTCTATTAAAATCTGAATATTCAAAAACTTGGTATGGATATTGCATATTTAATGATTGATTATTTCTATTTTGATAAGGGGGTCAAGAAATGGGTGAGCTGATTTTCTCTTTAAGCTATGGGGGTTCCTTAATTGTCATGGGGTGGATCACGAAGGTTTTCCTAGTAAGAATGAAAAGAAATCAAGAAGAAATAAAAGCAAAAGATCCGATTGAAAAGGTGGGGATGTAAGTGGCCTTTCTCCTTGGTATTATCATATCCTTTTGTGTGTATGTCTCGATTGGCATCTTTTTATTCAGGAAAGTGAAAAGCTCAGAGGAATACTATGTTTCTGGAAGAAGCGGAAACACATTGATGATTACGGGTACGCTTGTTGCCTCTTTCCTAAGTACGGTATCTTTCATGGGAGAAGCGGGATTTTCCTATGAAGGGTATCCGATCCTGCTGCTTATCCTCGTTATTTTTAATGCAAGCGGCTATATATTCGGAGTGTTCCTGTTTGGCAGGTATTTAAGAAGAAGCAAATCATTGACCGTTCCTGAATTTTTTGGTAACCGCTTTCATTCTAAGAAGGTAAGGCTGGCGGCTGCGATCACGACGATTCTTGGAATCGCTGCATACTTGGTTGCCGTTACTCAAGGGGCAGCCGTTTTATTGGCCGAGGTTTCTGGTGTTTCCTATCCAATGGCTCTGGTGATCATGTGGGTCGTGTATTCATCCTTCACCATTCTTTCAGGAGCGAAGGGCGTCATGGTCAATGATACGGTGATGTTCTTTTTATTCTCGATCGCAACGTATCTTAGTTTTCCTTATATCATCAAATCTGCAGGCGGGTTCCCAGATGCCGTTATGAAAGCGGCAAACCTGGCTGAACGGCCTGATTTATTAAGCTGGCATGGCATTACCGGACCTGCCGCAACGATGGGCACTCCTTGGGAAGCATTGGCCTGGGCCGTCATCATGGGCTTGGTCTGGGGCATTGTCATTGCCGTGAGTCCATGGCAAAGTAGCCGATATTTAATGGCCAGAAATGAACATGTGGCCATCCGGGCCGGCGTTTGGGCAACGATATCCATTTTGACCGTCTATTTGTTTCTCCATATCAGCATATCGACAATCACCACCATTAAAGCGGATATCGCCCCGACGGAAAAGGTATTCATTTGGGCAGCGATGAATATTGTCCCGACATGGCTTGGAGTCATCATCGTCAGCGGCATCATGGCTGCCGCATTATCATCCTGTTCGAGCTTCCTTCAGATTATAGGAAGCAGCATTACACGGGATATCATGGAACAATCGCGGAAAAAGGAATATACCGATCATCATCTATTACGGGCTAGCCGCATTTCCATGGTTGTGATCAGCTTGATCATTCTATTGATTGGATTGTTCCAGCCACCTGCCGTCATGTGGATCGGCTACTTTGCGGCTACACTATTTGCGGCATCATGGGGACCGATTGCCATATCAAGCGTATTCTCAAAGAAGGTAACGAAGGAAGGCGCATTTTGGAGCATCGTATTCGGCTTCGTTGGCGTGATACTTGGAGAAAGTCTCGGCATGTTCGGAATAAGCCTTCCCGTTTACCTCAATCCTGTCATCATTGGTTTAATTTTAAGCATAGGTGCACTTATCATTGGCTCCAAGTATGGAACGATCACCATCGAAGAAAGGGAATTTCATGCAAATATTCTTCAAACACCGATTGAAATAGACGAGCAAAAAGAAATGAACATCACCCGCAGATACCCAGCCTATTTAATGATCAGCGGCGTCATGATCATCATGGTTACACTGGTGTTTTATTATTGGCCGATTAATATGAATTGAATGAGATGGCAGGGGGAACCTCCTGTCGTTTTTTCTGTAACTAGCTAAATTTMAAACTATGTATCATTATGCCTATTTTCCCTCACCTTCTAAAGAAGAGTCTGA
The DNA here is from genome assembly GCF_056401795.1 of Peribacillus sp. P4_D6. Taxonomy (NCBI): domain Bacteria; kingdom Bacillati; phylum Bacillota; class Bacilli; order Caryophanales; family Bacillaceae; genus Peribacillus; species Peribacillus sp. P4_D6. The sequence continues at coordinate 16,515 of NZ_JBFUIQ010000015.1, read as the reverse complement.
ACATAACGATATCGCAGATGATATATCTCAAACAAACAAAAACGACAATAAACAAACAGTGATACTTGAAATCGAATCGAAATAATATTCAAAAAGATCGACTGCATTAATTAGCAATCGCTCTTTTATTTTTTTACCTAGTTCTATAGTAGTTTTCAGCTGTGTATATAGGCCAGCTCCAAAACACTTCACCTTGTGAAATAATGTAGCGGTCTAAAAAGATTTCAAAATTAAGATTTAGAGATGAAAGTTCTGTGAATTCCATAATACAAAGGTAATTTGGATTCCCACTCTTTAGTTTTTCGGTATCTAGTATTAGATAACAATCATTCAACAGATGTGCAATCGGAATCCCGTGTTCACTTAGATATTCAATCTCTTGATATTCTTTTATTTCGTCTAAACTAAATATCTCAAGACCGCCTCCTATGTTAATATCGTCTTCTGCGATCAATTCATATATTCTTGCCCCATTATGGAGTGTTAAGAAGGCCTTATAGTCTTCAGGAAGCTTGATGTTATTTTCCCTTTCAAACAATTCAATTTCAGTTGTTTGTATTGGAGCATTAAAAGAACAAGAAACGCTACCAACTTCACCTTCCTCTGATATTGTCTTCATTTGTTCGTTGTTATCCAACAATTTTTTAAGTCCAGATAGGGTGTTATGTACAAAATGACTCAATTCACTAATCCCCTCCATTATTAATTAATATGAAGCCCGCCAGAGTTACTGTTTGTTGATGGAGTCATCTTGGCAATGGAAATAAATTAGACATCGAGTTTGTTCCGCCATATTTTATTGGCAATTCATGATGTATCATTTCGATGTGGAACATGCTTTATTGAAACAGAAATCAAAAGTAAAATCATTCAATGGTTTCAGTAGTTGTTTTTCCTTCAGTTGGAGCGTATTTATAGAATGTCATGCCTGCTGACCCAAGAAGAATAATGACTACTAGAACACCAGTAACCCACATGATGATTTTCTTTTTCATATTTTTCACTTCTTAGATGCTATCGTTTCATTGCTCTTACCTACTTAATTATTAATAATATCATGCAATATTTAATTGTAAAATAATTACTTTTTAGGGGGCGGTTTTTTTAAATCAAAACAAAAAGGAACAGCCGACGTCAGGCTGTCCTCTTCAGTCTCCACATTATCTTCATGATACGTGCCTACCAACCTCTGATAAAAAACCTCCAGAGTTATTAATCATCCATTAAGGATGAATCGTAACCGGTGTCCCGATTGGAACAATCCTTGATAATTCCTCCACGTCCCGATTATGCATGCGAATACAGCCTTTTGAGACGGCTTTACCAATTGAGCTGGGATCGTTCGTTCCATGAATGCCGTAGTGTTCCTTGGATAGACTCATCCACATCGTACCGAATGGGCCTCCGGGGTTGGGGGCTTTATTAATGATGATGAATTTTCCTACCGGTGTACCGAACAGCATTCTTCCAACGGCGATCGGGTATTGCTTTTGCAATACTCCATTTTTTAGCAGCCTTAGCTTACGATTGTTAACGGACACATCGATTCTAAATGGAATGGTATCAGGAGGGGGAAAACCAGGGATCATAATGGGTTGGCCAGGATAAATGACATTAGGGTTTATGGTCGGGTTAGCAGCGATGATTTCAGATAGTGGTGTACGATAGTCCCTGGATATCTGTGTCAGTGTTTCACCAGGTTTCACTGTATGAATCAGTCTGAACACCTCCATAGGTTATAGTGGTCACGTTACATTCTATGTGAATTTTTAAAAGTGTTTCGTAACTCGCTGTTATCTGTTTTTAATAAAACTTATATGTTAAGTAACTAAGCCGAAAAGAAACCGAAATGTTCTTTTGATAAAATAAGTTTTTATGGAGAAGATTTTTTGTTAGTTAAAGAGGGGGAATAAGGGTGGAGGAACATGTGAAAAAGGCTTTAATCGAATGGAATGAAGAAATCAGTGATGTATTAAATGGGATAGAAAAAGAGTATGAAGAAGTTAAGCGTGACCTTCAGGTTTATTCCTATAAATTCAATATTACTAAACAAGTTGTACAATCCACTATAAATGATGAAATTATTCGAAACATCCGCGAGCTCTATCATAAACCTTTTGAACAAAAATTGAACGAATTGAAAGAGTCGATAAAAGAGCTGGAAGAAAAGAGAAAGGTTTTTCAAATGTTTGTCGATAAAATCGAAAAGGTTAGTGAAAGAGAAGAAGGAAAACCGCAAATATCAGTCATATAAGGAAGCGAAGAGTAGTACTCAGTACAACTCTACTATTCTATACGAAAACCATGGCAGCGAATATACCTGCTTTTTTTTGCTGGAATAGCCAAAAGCGGCCCCTTGTTTACCCCAACATCAACCCGGGTACACTATCCTATAAAAAGGAAATGGGGGAATTCTATGTGGAATGCGGTCTTTTGGGGAGGGGTATCGGGTTCTGCCGTCCTGCTTGGCGCACTTGCCGCCATCCTCATTCCGATAAAGAAAAACATCATTGGCTATATTATGGCCTTTGGTACGGGTGTATTGATTGGTGCCGCGGCATATGAGCTCCTTGCTGATTCGGTGAGTGATGGAGGAATCTGGGCGACGGGGATCGGATTCATAGCAGGGGCCGCCGTGTTTACTGCCTTGGATTTTCTTATTTCCAAAAAAGGTGCGGATAAAAGGAAACGGTCCAATAATAGCTCTTCGAAGGAAGCGGGCCTAGCCATTTTCATCGGGACGGTGATGGATGCCATACCGGAGTCGATCATGATTGGCGCAAGCTTAATAAGCGGCGGCTCGGTAAGCTGGCTATTGGTCATTGCCATCTTCATCAGTAATATTCCGGAGGGGCTCTCAAGTACAACAGGTCTGCTCAAAAGTGATTACTCCAAGAAGAAAATCATGCTGCTGTGGTTTTCCGTCCTGATCATTTCGGCACTTTCCTCGATGTCGGGCTATCTATTCCTCGATCATGCCCCGGACTATGTCCTGGCAGCGATGGCAGCCTTTGCGGGAGGGGGAATCATCGCCATGATCGCCTCAACGATGATGCCTGAAGCATATGAAGACGGAGGGCCGATCACGGGCATATTCACCGCTGCGGGCCTGCTTATCTCTTTAGTTCTGGATTCGATGTAAGATTGTCCCCTTGGAAGGAAGGGGGGCAATTTTTTTTGTGAATTCTATCATGAAATGTACAAGGAATCTATCTCGAAAAAGAATTGTTGGTGTTAAAATATCATTTCAAATCATACACTCTTCATATAGATTTTAGACATTGAGGAGCTGTTGGAAATGAACTTCGAGATGCAAATAGCGAATATGTTAGCTGATAATTTAAAGGGTTTCATTACATTCGTCCGGGAAAATCATGAAAATGAAAACAATTGCTTTTGTTTAAATAAAGATAAATTGTATCAATTGAAGCTTCTTGTTGAGGAGTTTAAGTTTCAAGTATTGGCCGATGAACTTAAACGGATCAACCGGTTTACCTGGGATGAAAACTATACGCTCTTATTAGTTGATAGATTCAGAAAAGGGATGGCAATCATTGAAGAGTACGTTGAAAATAACTACAGCGATTTATTCATTTTCACCGCTAGACTTTACACGTTGAATAGCCTCAGCTTAACCTTTTGCAAGGAGGAAGAATCAATAGTCAGCTAATTAGGGCACCCGCGAAAAAAAGAAGAGCACATATTATGTGCTCTTCTTTTTTTTCATTATAGGGATAGTTGACCAAAAAGATTCTAATTCTATATGCTCCGAGCCCGATCTTATTTGCTTGGCATCGAAGAGATATATTTTTTGACCACTTCATACACATATTCTTGATTGGCTGCTGCTGTATTAGGGTTATATTTACCGCCATTCACTTTATTATTGGATAGCACCCGTATACCTAGGAAGGGCACATCGTAAGCTTTGGCGATTTGTGCTGCCGAAGCTCCTTCCATTTCTTCAACAGATGTACCATATTTCGTATGGAACCATTTAATCCGATCCACTTCATTATTCCAAACGTCTGCAGAACCGATAGTACCATCGACAACCTTACCTTTTGTGTAAGTATCCTTAACTGCATGAGCAGCTGCGAGTAAATCCTTATCTCCTTCGTAGAAGCGTGGTTTTTCAGCATTAGGATCTTCTCCTGCACTTCCTTCAGAAGCCATTAGGTCCATTGGTTTCCAAACGGTTGGATCGATTCCTTCGTTTTCAGCTTTATCGGCCGTTTTTAATGAACCTAGGTTTACCGTTCTTTCTCCTAAAACAATATCAAAAACGTTTAAGCTTGGATCATGTCCGCCTGATGTCCCTTGATTGATGATGGCAATAGGGTTATATCTTTCAATGGCCAATGCTGTAGCGGCAGCCGTATTTTCCATCCCTTTACCTGTTTTTGCAACGATTACAGGATAATTGTCTAAAGTTCCAATGTAAAATACAAAATCCCCTGATTTTTCTTCTTTAACATTTTCTAGCTTTTTAGCGAAATTTTCAGCTTCGATTGGCATTGGACCTTGAATCATGATCGGCCTTTGAGTCTTTTTTTCGACCGTTTCATTTTTGGAAGTGGAACTGCAAGCTGCAATCACCGACACGAAAAGTAAAGTAATGATTCCTAATAGAGTGTACTTTTTTAACATGTTTTTTCTCTCCTTAAAAACAAATTATCCAATTGTTTGAAACACTCGCAGTTGTGGTCAAAGAAAAAGGTCCAGAACGGCAGAATGAATGCTGCCTTCTAGACCTACGATAGTTAAAGTATAGATAATCAAGCAAAAGTGAAGCGATTGCTAAATCATTAGCTGCTCAAAAAGCGGGCGGCCGAATACTTTAACTCGTAGTCTAGTTCTTTAACTGGGAACCAGGTAGAAACGCTCAGACCATATTTCCGAGCTTATACGAGTAATTACGATTATTACTTTGCTAATATAACAAACAAATGCTAGATAATCAATAAAAAAGTGAACATTAAAATATAAATATAATATAATGTTCGTGTTTAAGGGGGGCTAATTCGATAATAACGTTGATTTCCACTCCAGGCACTCGCTTTCCGCGGGCGGTCGTGGAGCCTCCTCGGCTTGCGCCTGCGGGGTCTCCCCTAGACGCGCTTTTCCCGCAGGAGTCTCGTACCTTCCGTTCCAATCAACTGGAGAGTTTTTCAAATAAAAAAATATAGTCAAACTGACTTTTTCTCTAGTTTGACTTTAGTCTGGAGAGGGGTGGAATGGCCTCATCCCGAACCATATAGGGATGAGGCCAAAAAGCTTCTAATTCTTTATTAAAATAGTTAACCTTTTAAAGGTACTTTCCCTATGAAAGTATTCATTTGAATATCATAATGATTTTCAATATCCCTCCCAAGCCTGTTTGTAAGTTGGGTTAGCTTTTGTACTATATAGCTTAATTCAAAAACATTGTATAATTTATTCACTTCCCAAATGGATGCTAGTCTTGCGCTATTTCCAAAGGGAAGTAAAGAAATTATTGCTTCATCTTCATCAAATTCCAAAGAATAATATTTGAATTCTTGTACGTCTCTACCTTTTTTGTTTGTTTGTACCCATTTTAGTAAATAGAGATAAAATTCTAACAATGCAATATCCGCATGGAAATATATATCATTATTTATTTTAATTGTAAGAATCCCCTCAACCCTTAATGCAACGGCAGGAGAATGCCTTAAATCAAAGGGAATAGAGTCTTTATCAGTTGTAAACTCATATTCAAATTTTACGCTATTGGATAACTTGTCCATATTTTACCATCATATCCTATCACCTTTTTATTTTTACATGGAAGCTAAGGTTATGCTTACCATGCTATATTAAAACAATTAAAAATAAAAGAGATTTATAGTTAAAAATTCCTAGATAGGGTTAATTTATATTTGTGATTAAATGCTAAAACTCCTACGGAAAAATCCATAGGAGTATGAGGTTGGGATTCGGTCATTAGAATTATTGGAGCCATTCTCTAAAAGGAGAAAGATTCCAGAAGCTGAAACATGGGTGACAAAAGTACGCAAAAAGCGGCGGTATGCAAAGTGCTGTCAGGGTTTATCATGAACCAAAGTTATCACGACATTTCCTTTTTTATGTCCTAGCTCTACGTATTTATGAGCTTCGGGAATCTGTTCCAGCGGGTAGCGTTTATCAATGACCGATTTTAATTCTCCAGTTTCGATTAGCTCTTTGAGAAATAGTAAATCTTCCGTACGTTCCTTTGCTATTCCCTGTCCTTCAACTGAGACATATCGCCCGTTCGCGGTCAGTGCTTTTTTGCATGTGGCTTTCGAACTTTTCCCGACTGCATCAAAGATGATATCATATTGCTCTTGTCTTTCCGAAAAATCCTCTTCCATATAATCAATTACTTTATCGGCTCCCAATGATTTCACCAATTCAAAATTAGCGGCACTGCATACTCCGGTAACTTCTGTTCCAAAGTATTTGGCCAGCTGTACCGCGGAAGTGCCCACCGAACCGGATGCGCCATAGATGAGGACTTTTTGTCCGTCCTGGATATTGGCTTTTCTGAAAAAATGCAGAGCTGTCGTTCCACCAAAAGAAACGGCGGCAGCTTCTTCATAGGTCATAGTGGCAGGCTTCATTGCGATTGGGCCGTCTTCAGGTAAGCATGTGTATTCGGCATGGGCCCCGAAATTCATTCCAGTCATGGCAAAAATCTGGTCGCCTTTTTTGAATTTTGTCACATTCCTCCCCGTGTCTTCTATCTCCCCGGACAACTCCACTCCGAGTATCGGTTTTCGCGGTTTTCTAAGGCCCAGGAACATTCGCATCGGCAGCCATAATAAGAAAGGGCTATTGAAACTCCGGACTCTTACGTCCCCAGAAGCCACTGTTGCCGCGTGAACCTTTACCAGTATTTCGTTGTCCTTTGGGGTTGGCTTTACTACCTCTTTGAGTTCCAGAACATCGGGTGAACCGTATTTCGTGCATACCATTGCTTTCATCGCAAGTCTCCTTAGTTTTTGATACAATCTTTTAATACTATGATAGAAGCTGTAAGATAAAACTAACGTAACTGAAGTAACTTCTGATGAAATGTTGAAAAGCAGTGATTATTCATGGGGATTCCCTGAGGTAATAAGAGTACGTTCATTCGGATAAAGCCGCGAAACCTTTGGCTTTGCTGATAAACGGCAAAAGGAGATTAAAGAATGACCATTAATGAAAGACCAAGAAGAATTATTTTAGATTTAGCAGTTACATTAGATGGATTCATTGAAGGGCCGAAAGGAGAAATTGACTGGTGCATTATGGATCCTGAAATGGGGTTCATTGATTTCTTGAATCAAATTGATACTATTTTTTATGGAAGAAAAAGCTATGACTTATGGGGGCAATATACGCCAGAAAATGAGGTATCCGATACTGAAAAAGAAATGTGGAATATCGTTCATGGCAAACAAAAATTCATGTTTTCCAAAACAAGAAAAAGCACTGATAATAACGTAACGATCATAAATGAAGATATTGTTGAAGAAGTAAATAAATTAAAGAAAAAGCCCGGTAAAGACATCTGGCTGTATGGCGGGGCAAGTCTTATTACATCTTTTATAAAATTTGGGCTGGTTGATGAATTTAGGTTATCTGTTCACCCTGTTGTTTTAGGGGAAGGAAAACCCTTATTTATTGACATGAATGAGAGATTGAATCTAAGACTGGTTGATACGAAAACCTTTTCCTCTGGCGTTGTCCAACTTTGCTATCATCTTAATGAAGAGTAATTGTTAAGCATGATGAAATATACTTGTAAAATGATGAATTCACGAGTAAAACGTTGAAATTCACGAGTAAAACCCAAAAACTCACGAGTAAATGCTTAGAATTCACGAGTAAATCCCCAAAACTTACGAGTAAAGCCATAAATAGGTATCCATACTTGATGTGTGGGTCCCTTTTTTTATACATAATGCAATTTATAAATTATAAAATGTAATATATATGTTGCAAAAAGCAAAATGAATCATATAATAAGGGTAAGCGATGGAATTAAATGGAGGTCGATTAAAGGTGAATCTATTTAAACGAACGAAAAAGATCACGGATGAGCGGATTGAGAATGTAAGAAATAAAATTTATAAAGAAATGTACTATGTCATCTTGGTCATTTGCCTGGCGAGTGCACTTTTCAAATTATATAAATATGGTGCAGGCAGCGGGGAGTTATATCTGGAATTCGCGATCCTTGTTGGAGGGGGGCTGTATTACTTAGCTCGTTCGATTTTCTTAGGTGTATTCTGGGATGAGGTGGAGATGCATGACCGCAACAGCAAAACGCCGATGAGCAGGAAGACGGTTCTTGGGGCGGTTGCTTTAGCACTTATCATCGCTATATTCATGGGCGTGAATAGTGCTGTATCCTATGCCGATGGCAGTTCCCAGGGCGTATGGTATTTTGTATTGGTATCGTTTGTATCCGTCATGATCTATTTGCCGATTTTACTTCTGTTTTTTGGCGGTATATACTTGCTGGCGAAGAAAATCGGAATGAAAAATAGCTAAGATAATAAGAAATAGTAGGTGCTGTCCCTTGAAAAATATAAAACTGAAGCTTGCGAGAGTAGAAAAGGACTTGTCACAAGAAGAACTGGCCAAGATTGTCGGCGTATCCAGGCAAACGATAGGATTGATTGAATCCGGAAGGTATAATCCCTCATTAAGTTTATGTGTCGGAATTTGTAAAGCATTATCCCGTACATTGGATGATTTGTTTTGGGAGGAAGACTAATTGGGTATCCATTGACTTGGATATCTTTTTTTTCAGGAATTTATCATCAAAAAATGGGGGAAGGTATAGCATGTAAGCAAAAATCTAACATTCGAGAGGGATGGTTTGATGGATCGTACGATTGGTTACTTACGTGAGATATTGTCTAACTATACGGACCAATATCCTGAAGCGCAGGAAATATATAATAAAATCAAAAGCGGACACTTTCATTCGGAAGAAGAACTCGTCAATAAGCTATCCGGTAAAGAAGCCGGTCTCCTTAACCATATTCTTCCTCAGGAAATCAAGCATGCAAAGGAAGCGAGTGATTCCGAACGGGTCACGCAATTATCAGAGGTATATGAACTGATTATTATATGATGAAACCTTGTCCATGATGATCATGGACAAGGTTTTGTTGGTTTTATTCCATTTCACTAAGTGAATCCATATGACTGGCTATCATGGCGATGATCGTGCTTGCTTCTTCCTTGCTGAAAATGAAATTCGTTTCATCCTTTATCAGGTCATCATCCGCTGTTCGAATCCGATTGATCCGTTTCAGCACACCATCACCCGTCTCCTGAACGATACCGAACTGGTAGGTGACCTCCACTTCATTATCCTGGATATAGGCAGTCACTTCAGGCGTTTCCCAATCTACATCGATCTCGTATATATCGGAATTTTCGCCGTCAGGATCATACAAATCATCATTATCATCATCCATATCCATTTCATATGCATAATCGTAATCATCATCATTCTCATCTTCTTCCAAATAGTTATGGAAGCTCTCATGGACAGCATCGATGATATCTTCAATATCCGAAAGGATGACCTTGCTGATCTGCCCTAAATCCGGATCGAACGATTCCATATAAAATTCTTCATTATACGGATCAAAAAACAGCGAGGAAAAATAATCCCGCTCATCGTCTTCAAGCTCTGTATAAAACTCGATGCGTGGATGCTTAGATCCGCGCTCCACGATCATACTGCCATTGCGATCGTATTTCTCACAAATTGATTTAAGATGATCCTGCAATTCCCCGCTTACTCTGTCAAACCATTCTAATGACATCAACATCCACTTCCTTTCGAGATTATTATTTCCCAGAAAAGCCGAACATGACATGCCATTTAAAGGCAGCTGCAATTTAACTTCGCATCAGGAATGTCGGTAATAAAAAAAGAATGTAAAGGGAAAATAAGATAAAAGCAAAAACGTTAGATTTCCCTATACCTTTCAATGATAAAGTCAATAAAATACCTGCTGGCGATTGGCAATACCCTTTTATCCTTATACGCCAAAGTAATGGTTCGGATAATAGAAGGAGAGATGCTTTTCGTTACAATATTATAGGGACATTTATGTAAGAGCAGTTTCGGTAAAATCGAAATGCCAAGCCCTTGTTCAATCATGGACATAATCGCATAAGGATCATATACCCGGTATTGTGTATCAGGTTCAAAATCGTACTGTTTAAAAATCAATAATGGTTCATGTATCACTCCCTCATCCAACAGAATATAAGGATCTTTTAGCAATTCCTCCAAGGAGACTTCTGTGAATGATGTTAAAGGATGATCTACTGGCATCACAGCCACCATCTCATCTTCTTGCAAGGGAATCGTAGTTAAATCCGAAACATTTGAATTCACAAAGCCAAAGTCTACGCTGCCTTCTTTAATCCAGTTCGAGATTTCCGTATAATTTCCTTGATGTAATTCGAAATGTACAGTTGGATAAAGTTCCTTAAAATCCTTGATCAATCCTGGTATCCAATGACATGTAACACTGGAAAAGGTGCCAATTCGAATAAGGCCGCTTTGCAGTCCCTCCATCTCTTTATGCTTTTCAGTCAGTTCCCTATGTGAATTGCAAATCTTCCTGATATATGGCAAAAATTCCTCGCCATCTGGTGTCAGTGTAATACCCTTTCGAGAACGTAAGATAAGAGTGGTGGAAAGCTCTTCCTCTAATGAATGGACCATCTGGCTAATGGCGGACTGCGTATAGCCAAGTTCCTCAGCCGCTTTTGTAAAACTGCCTGTTTCTATGGTTTTGATAAAAGCATAATACGAATTCAACCGAACTGACCCCTTTGCATTAGTAATTCTAATAGAACTATTATAAAAATTGGTTTTACTAATGTAAATGGAAGAAATAAAATATAGTTGGAATCTAAAATTAAATCATGGAGTTGAAGCAGAAAAATAATGAAGATTAACGTTAAATACAGAAATATTATTTATGCATGTTTAATGGCTTTTTGTATGTCCTTTTTTATTTCATTCATATTAGTTTCAATAAATAGGGGGTATGATCATCAATTCTTATCTGCATGGTTAAAAACTTGGTCACAGGCTTTTATTTGTGCTTTCTTTGGAGCTTACTTCTTTCCGAGAGTCATACAACAAATAATGAGAAGAATTAATTTTGTAGAAAAACCGCTCATGATTGAGAAGGATTTATTAGTGAGAGAAGAAGACAATGGATGATGCCAGTAGATAATTAAAAGGATTTCCTGATTTTAGTGCTGCCCAAATGATGGGGAGCCTTTTTTGCGTTTCCCTGCAAAATTTCAAGATCATGCTACTTTCATCCTGTAAAAGTTTATATAGAGTGTGAAAGGGGGTGAGTGGCATGGCAAAGCAGATTCCAGTTTCAAGTACGTTGCGGATCGACTTTGAGACGGGGTTAAATGAAAAAGGGGCTCTCGTTTTCAAGCGGAGGACCTTTTCGAACATCAAGGTCGAGGCGACGGCGGATCAATTGTTTTCGACGGCTGTTGCAATCACAAGTGTGCAGAATTATCCAATGGGTGAAGTGACCAGGGTCGATATGTATTCATTGATTGGCTAAACGGTATTTGGAAAGATGCCGAAAGCGGGGGAGGTGATTGGAAATGGCTAAAGTACTGGAATTGATTTTCGTTACGGAGGAAGGAAAGTCAGCGACGATTTCCGTTGATAATCCGAAGGAGCCGGTCGAAGTGAATACGATTAAACTGGCAATGGAAAAAATCATTGCGGGGAACGTGTTCGTTACATCTTCAGGGGATTTCGTCGATTTGAAAGCGGCACGCCTTGTCGAGCGGAATGTCGAGGAAGTGGAACTCATCTAAGAACCGGTCTTGTTGGTCACCCTGGAAGAGAGGTGGAAAAAGTGGATCAAATCCTGCCGTTTGTCAGTGATATTGGGTTCCCGATCATTGTTACCCTTTATTTGCTTCATAGGATTGAAACGAAATTGGATACTTTGAATGAAACCCTTGTGGAGCTGCCAGAACGCCTGCGAGAAGGAATTCCGAAGTCAGGTTAAGGATAAGCGGGGAGCCTCGTGGGTGATAGCATCCATGAGGCTTTTCCTATTAAAATGGAAAAGTTTTAATAGATTCTAGTTTTATATCAAAACTATCGGGTATACATAAAACTGTAGCTAGTTCATCAAAAATCCAAATAATAAGGAGGAGTTTTAATGGCTAACAACAATGAAAAAATGAGCAGGGAAGAAGCTGGCCGCAAAGGCGGAGAAGCTACAGCAAAAAATCATGATAAGGAATTTTTCCAAGAGATTGGTCAAAAAGGCGGAGAGGCCACTTCCGAAAATCATGATAAGGAATTCTATCAGGAAATCGGCAAAAAAGGCGGAGAGGCTAGAGCCGAGCAACGTGATTCCGATTGAAAAATGATCAAACTTAATGGCGGGGAAAAAAGCCGCCGCTAAAAAAACGATTTGAAGTTTATAGCTGAATCTAGTTTTATGGCTGTTCAAGCGGGTACATGACATATGTAGCTAGTACATGGAAAATCCAAATAATAAGGAGGAATTTTTAATGGCTAACAACAATGAGAAAATGAGTCGCGAAGAAGCAGGACGTAAAGGTGGAGAAACAACAGCGAAAAATCATGATAAGGAATTCTATCAAGAGATTGGTCAAAAAGGCGGAGAGGCCACTTCAGAAAATCATGATAAGGAATTCTACCAAGAGATTGGCCAAAAAGGCGGAGAAGCAACCTCCCAAAATCATGATAAGGAATTCTATCAAGAGATTGGCCAAAAAGGCGGAGAAGCCACTTCCGAAAATCATGATAAGGAATTCTATCAAGAGATTGGTAAAAAAGGCGGAGAAGCCACTTCCGAAAGTCATGGCAAGGAATTCTATCAGGAAATCGGCGAAAAAGGCGGAGAGGCACGGGGCAATCAAAGTGATGATTCCGATGATGGAAAAATGAGCCGTGAAGAAGCAGGACGCAAAGGCGGGGAAAAAAGCCGCCGTTAAAATATAATCCAGTGAAACTTATACATGACCGAGGGAGTAAACATTCCCTCGGTTTTTTTATGCCAGCACAGCACATCGCAAAGTGTGCTCAGGGATTAAAGTGGGTAAAGAATAACACCTAGAAAAGAAGAGGTGATGAAGAAGTTGATTGCCCATTATTCATTTCCCCGTTTAAAAGTAGGCGGAGTTACATTCACTGCACGGCATTCATTGCTTGCTCTTGGTCTTGCGGGAATTGCTTATCTGCTTTCCAATAAGAGGAAGCATCAAGCGGTATTCAAAACGGCTTCATTGATGTGCAAAATTGAACGGAAAGAGGATTCCATCAAGCTTATTTGGCCTGATGAAGGTGGTTACTATCGGGTATTCAGGGGGCGAGAGCTGATTTACAGCGGCTCGGAGCCGAAGATGGCAGATCGGGGTCTGGCCCCAGGAACCATCTATACGTACACGATAGATAGCTTGAATGAAAAAGAACAGGCAGTGAACAGGATGAAAATACAGACATCAACGACCGCCGAAAATAAAAAAGAGGATAATATCCTTTTGGATTTGGTATTCACGACAATTGTCGCAAAAGGCCAAGCCAGCCTGGAATGGGAGCCCATCAAGGGAATAAAAGAATATACGATTTATCGAAACGGCGTGGATATTGGGAAAGTGAGCGGATGTTCCTTCAATGATCGGAGTATTAGTGAAAATCAGGAATACACATATACCATTAAAGCGAAGCGGCCCCTTCCGCGCTCGGAGCAGGAGTCCTTTGCCGTGAAATCCCTTGTAGCGAGTATTGTCGGAGCCGTAAAAAAAGGTTCATCCCAAGCAAAGGCGGCGATCGAGGAAATAACGAATACTAAAAAAGTAGGACCTGTAAAACAGCTTTTGCAGTCAGTTGAAAACGATGTGGATGGTAAAAGGAAAAGAAATTGGCAGCTGCGCTATTCCACTTTTTTACCGGAAGAGTGGCTGAAAAACCCCAATCTGGCCTCAAAGGTTCCCTATTTTAAAGGAGACAACCGCGGGTTTGATCCTGAATCATCCCGTTTCCGGACCAGGGTCGATGTGTTCATTCACGAAAAGGAAAGGGAAGCCCAGATTGAATTTTCCAAAGCGGTCGGGAAAAGTGAGGCCTACAACCATGATGGGGATTTCCTTGAGGAGGGAGTGGCCTCGGATGAAGGTGTTATAGTGAAGCGCGTAGTATCCAATCATGAGAAAACGACAATCCAGCTGACACACTCTGTAGGCAATCCGATCATCATTTCACCTGCCGTGGATTATAAAGTGATCGGGACCTTTTACCGAAATGGTGAAATCAATATCGCCGGCTATCATGATCAGGCCCCGCATCACGAAGTCTACCTAAAGGAGGCAGACGACCAAAACTGGGAACCGCTGCACCTAGCGGAAAACAAAGGGCTCGAAATGATGGCGCACCCTACGGCCAATCATTTATGGAGATACTCCACATTCACACAATGAAAAGGACGAAAAGCCAAGAGCGCTTATCGTCCTTTTTTTTGTTGAGGACCAATGCCAATCCAACCACTACATTTTTTTATAAAAACCGCTTTCGAACACTTGGCGACGGCAGCATACAGCTTTCTTCTTTCTTTCCGAACCATTTGTAACGGTTCCTGGCAATGAAATCATAAACGAAGTTCCGGATGAAGCTTGGGACGATGATGAAACCGTAAAGCAATTTCCATGCCCCTTGTAAGCGGCGGCAAATCCTCAAGGCTGCAGACGATTTATAGTAGGCCTTATCCTTTTCGATCAGCACCATGCTATCTATATCTACAGGAACATCATACTTCTTCAGCAACTCTTGTCCTGCCTCACTTTGAAGCGAAGCGTAATGAAAAAGCCCCTGCGGATCCCGCTTGATAATGAACTGGACACTCGAATCGCAAAAGTTGCATTCACCATCAAACAAAATGACCGGATTCATGAACATTCCTCCCATAGAGAGACGTTATCATACTCATGCTTATATAATACACTACCCGTTTTGAAAAGACGAAAACGTCTGGAACTGCCTGGAGTTTTGATGATGGAAGAGATTGTTCGTTCCGGCAAGTCACTAACGGGTACGTAAGCCAATAAGCGGGTGTACCCATATATAGGCAGTTTTTTGACTGTTATCAAACTGTTATTTTCCATTAACTAAACTGTAAACAAGCTGTGATATGGTAGATACTCCAATGAAGTTACAAGCCGGCAATCCTATAGTAGAGGAACGCCGGCTTTTTCATTCAAACCATAAATGAGGGTTAGAAAATATAACTGGCAGTTTCTTTATAGGAGGTAAGATTTCATGAAACGTGATCCGTATTTTGATAATGCGAAAGCTGTCTTAATCGTACTAGTTGTTTTGGGGCACACATTAGCTAGAATGGTGGAAGAAAACCAATGGATTTTAACTATTTATCTGTTTGTTTTTTCATTCCATATGCCAGCTTTTATTTTAGTATCCGGTTATTTTTCCAGGAAGATAAAAAGTAAAAAGGACCTCTGTGGGCTCATTAAGAAAATACTAATTCCCTATGTAATATTCCAGGTGATATATACCTTCTATTATCGGAAGGTATTTGATGAACCAATAGACTTCACAATATTGACTCCAAGATGGGCTTTATGGTTCTTAATAAGCTTATTCTGCTGGAATATATTATTGTTTATATTTTCCTCCAGGAAATATGGAATCGCTCTTTCAATCATTGTCTCTCTAATAATCGGTTACTTTGGTGAAGTGAATGAATGGTTAAGTTTGTCGAGAACCTTCTTTTTCTTTCCTTTCTTTTTAATTGGTCATTTTTTAGAAAAAAATCATTTTGAATGGGTTAAAAAGAAAAGTAATGCCCTGATCGGCTGGGCTGTACTAGGGTTGATCTTTATCGGTATTTATTTCAATGGGGAAATGACTTGGAGGGAATGGTTTTATGGCCGCTTAGGTTATCAGGAATTAATGGAAGGCTCCATTGCCCTCGGTTTTATATATAAGTTACTCGTATATTTAATTATGGGAGCAGCAACTTACTGTTTTTTATGTATAGTTCCTAAAAAACAAACGTTTTTTACTGAAATAGGATCCATTACATTAGGTATTTATCTTTTTCACATGTTTTTTCTGGAATATGTTTACAACTCATTTATTTATGATTGGATCAAAGAAAGTGGCCAATACTATGTTTTATTAGTCATACCTGTAACCATAATATTTATATTATCAAGAAAACCGATAGTAAAAGTGGAATGTGCGTTAATAGGAATGAAAATGAAAACATAACAGAATTCTAACACTGTAGACAAACTCGATGAAAACAAGTTTGCTCAATTTTCATTTAGGTTTGTAAAACATGGAAAGTCCATTTCCACTCCAGGCACTCGCTTTCCGCGGGCGGTCGGGGAGCCTCCTCGTCGCTTTGCGCCTGTGGGGTCTCCCCTCGACGCGCTTTTCCCGCAGGAGTCTCGCAC
>NZ_JBFUIQ010000014.1:0-73436 GCF_056401795.1 Peribacillus sp. P4_D6 | reverse complement strand
GATTTCCACTTCAGGCACTCGCTTTCCGCGGGCGGTCCGGGAGCCTCCTCGGCGCACTTGCGCCTGTGGGGTCTCCCTTGGACGCGTATTCCCGCAGGAGWCTCGTACCTTCCGTTCCAATCAACTGGATTGTTTTTTAAGTCTGGTATCATCCCGAACCATGATTTTAAAACAAAACTAGATTATCCCTAATGGGTTTTTGACTGTTTTATGGAACCCTCAAAGGATTGAAGAAATTTGCGACACTCCTGCCGAATAACTGGCTAGCCGAGACCCCACAGRCGCTTGCTTTGAKGCGGCTTGGCAGACAGCCGGCGGAAAGGGARCGGGTTTCTGAAATCAACGCCGAACGTTTTTAGGTCCAGTCCTAATTGGCATCTTGATTGAAGTGTTTTCAAGATCCACAGGTTACCTGATCATGGGGGCATTATCAATTGCTTCAACCATTCTTATCAAAACCTCCATAAAACGCTCAAAAAAAGAAGCTTCCAAAGAAGAATTTCCTCTTGAAGAGATGCTGATTAATAGAAAATAATTTCCGAAACAGGAAAGAGCAGACCTTAACGGGGTTGCTCTTTTTTTACTTTTTTTAAAGTTCAACTTCACGTTATCAATAAAATGCATGCAGATTGTCTTAATGGCCATAATGATTTTTATTCACAAAATTTCATTAATATTGACGGTATCAATCTATGACTTTATCATAACAGCAGGATAATGATAATCATTTTCAATTATGAAGTATTCGTTGGGTAAGAAGTTAAATAGGTATAGATGACGGAAAGGGTGCAAAATATGAGGGAATTTAGAAAAGTAAGAACGTTTGGGGGAGGAGCATTTATCCTGTTACTTGCTATTATGGTGATGTTATCAGGATGTAATAATTCTCAAAAAACAACAGAAGCAGAGAAGACTTCTGCCAAAACAAGTAATCAAGAAATAAGGACGATTAAGCATGAAATGGGAGAAACGGAAATGAAAAATACTCCTAAAAAAATCGTTACGCTTGAGTTATCTTTCGTTGATTCTTTAAATGCCCTAGGGATAAAACCTATCGGGATTTCAGATGACAACAAAAAAGATATGATTACAAAACTTGTAGGTCAAGAAATGGAATATACTTCTGTAGGGACACGTGAGCAGCCTAATTTAGAGGTGATCAGTTCTTTACAGCCGGATTTRATCATTGCAGATGCTGAGCGGCATAAAGGGATTTATAAAGATTTGCAGAAGATTGCTCCTACCATTGTCTTAAAAAGCCGGGAATCTACCTATCAAGAAAACCTGGATTCTTTTAAAACGATTGCAAAGGCAGTGAATAAGGAAGATGCTGCAGAAAAAAGATTGAGTGAGCATGAAAAAACGATTAAGGAACTTAAATCAAAGCTTACTGTTGATTCAAATATGACTGTTTTACCAGCAGTTGTACGAGATACTTCATTCCAAGCCCATACTTCATCTTCTTATGATGGAGAATTGCTTGAGCGCATGGGATTGAAAAATGCCATTCAGCAGAAACAGCCACATGCCGAGATGAACCTTGAGCAGCTTGTCGAGATCGATCCGGATGTGTTGCTTTTAGCGAACAATGAGGGAAAGTTACTTACTGATGAGTGGAAAGACAATCCACTTTGGAAAGACTTGAAAGCTGTAAAAAACGGACAAGTGTATAGTGTTGATCGAGACTTATGGACGAGATACCGCGGTGTTGTATCCGCAGAGGCCATTGCTAAAGACACTTTAAACATGCTTGGAGAAGAATAGACGAACAAAAGCGAAGTAAGAGATCCCATTCTTACTTCGCTTTCCATTAGGTTTAAATTTTGTCAGGAAGTGTGTTGTATAGAAAATGGAAACTGTAGGTAGAAGAAAACTGAAAGTATTATGTACGGCTATAGCTGGGATCGTTTTGTTAATTTTAGGCATCCTGACGAGTATTTCTGTGGGAGCGTCCGATATTGATGCATCAATGGTTTTGAAGTCCTTTTTTGAGGCCGACTCGTCCAAGGAACAGACTATTATAAGGACTCTTCGATTGCCACGAGCTTTAGTTGGAGCATTGGTCGGTGCCAATTTAGCGGTAGCGGGTGCTCTCATGCAGGCTATTACCCGGAATTCATTAGCTTCTCCACAAGTGTTTGGTGTTAATGCCGGTGCCTCATTTTTTATTGTGTCAGCTTTTGTTTTCTTTCCTAACCTTTCTTCCGTGTCTCTAGTTTGCGTTGCATTCATTGGTGCAGCAATGGGAGGGATGGCAGTCTATTCTTTTGCTTCGGGAGGAGGAATGACCCAAGTGAAGCTGGCATTGGCTGGAATGGCTGTTCACTTTTTTTTATCTTCTTTAACGCAAGGCATGATCATCTTTAATGAACAAGCGAAAGATGTGCTCTATTGGTTAGTCGGGTCAATTAATGGGAAAACATGGGCGCACGTGAACATGATCCTTCCTTGGTCTATCTTCGGGCTGCTTGTTGCTGCCATGTTCTCTCGATCTGTTTCCATCCTTGTCTTAGGAGAAAATATGGCGCAGGGACTTGGGCAGCGGGTGTACCGAATCCGTATTTTAGCAGGAATATTGGTGATCATTTTGGCAGGATCTTCGGTTGCCGTCGCAGGCCCAGTGGGATTTGTGGGATTGATCATTCCTCATATCGTCAGGAGGCTGGTGGGCGGGGATTATCGAAGGATCATCCCTTTTTCTGCATTATTCGGCGCTTTACTCTTAGTGTACGCAGATATTCTCGCACGTTTCATCGCTTATCCTTTTGAGTCGCCGGTAGGCATCGTAACCGCTATGATCGGTGCGCCATTCTTCCTTTATTTAGCGAAGAGAGGGAGGAATATTAAGCAATGAAACTAAAACGGACATTTGGGTTGAAATCAACTTTGCCCCCTTATTCCATTATCCTGTTGCTCTCGGTTACCGTGCTGATTTTAGCAATGGTGAGCCTGGGCTTAGGGGCCATTTATATTTCACCTTTAGAAATTCTCCAAAATTTCCTTGGAAATGGCATGCAAAGTCAGACATTCATTCTGCACAACTATCGCATACCGCGCATTCTGATTGCCGTGATAGTGGGGGCCGGATTGGCAACGGCCGGAGCCATTCTGCAAGGGGTCCTTCGAAATCCGCTGGCTTCTCCAGATGTGATTGGGGTAACAAAAGGGGCCGGATTGGCAGCAGTTATCGTCATTGTTTTATTTCCGCAATCGCCCATTATCATACTGCCTCTTTCAGCATTTATCGGAGCGGCGGTCATGGCTGCCATTTTGATGATATTTGTTTATAAAAAAGGAGCTCAACCAAATACGATAGCTTTGGTCGGAATCGCTTTAGGGGCCATATGTCAAGCTGGCATAGAGTATTTCATGGTCAAGTTCCCGGATGATGTAAACACGACACTGCTGTGGTTGACTGGCAGTCTATGGGGAAGAGGATGGGATCAAGTATTCATTTTGCTACCATGTCTTATGCTTGTACCGGTATTGATTGCATTAACTTCAAAAATGGATGTACTGAGCCTTGGAGACGATATGGCCACAGGTCTCGGTGAAAGGTCAAAATTACTGCGTTATATATTGTTAAGCGTTTCAGTCATATTGATCGGAGTCTGTGTAGCTGCGGTTGGTTCAATCGGGTTCATTGGTTTGATCGCCCCCCATATTGCAAGGAGAGTGGTGGGGTCAAAATTCAAGGTTTTACTTCCCGCTTCAGCTCTTTTTGGTTCTATCTTTCTACTTGTTGCCGATAGCCTGGGAAGAGGATTATTCCCTCCAATAGAAATCCCTGCCGGAATTATCACTGCGGTGATTGGTGTACCATATTTTTTATATCTATTGCGCCGTGAAAGAAAAATAACATAAGGAAGGCTGAATATCATGACAACATTATCAGCAGAGCATCTTTCGCTCTCTTATGGGGCAACTCAAATCATTGATAATATCGATTTGGAAATTCCTGAAGGTAAGATCAGTATAATCATTGGTTCCAATGGTTGTGGCAAATCTACGATTCTGCGGTCCCTAGCTAGATTATTGATGCCGCAGCAAGGCACGATCTATTTAGATGGAAAGTCCATTCATCAGCAATCTTCCAAAGAAGTGGCCAAGAAATTGGCCATCTTACCCCAAGCTCCGGAAGCTCCGGAAGATTTAACCGTTAAAGAACTATGCTATTATGGCAGGCATCCGCACAAAGGCTTATTTTCCAGACAAACCCCAGAAGATCATAGGATTGTCGAACGTGCCTTATCAGCAACAAAAATGACGGAGTTCGCTGATCGGACATTGGATGCATTATCTGGAGGACAAAGGCAAAGAGCATGGATTTCGATGGCCTTGGTACAAGAAACCGACCTTTTACTGTTAGATGAACCGACAACCTATCTGGATTTAGCGCACCAAATTGAAATATTGGAATTACTGCGCGATTTAAACGAAACGTATGGACGCACGATTGTCATGGTTCTGCATGATTTGAATCAAGCGGCACAGTATGCCGATCATCTGATTAGCATCAAGCAGGGAAAAATCTATAAAGAGGGACCGCCTGAAACGGTATTCACAAAAGAGATGATCAAGGACGTTTTCAGACTGGAATGCTGTATTATTGAAAACCCTGTTGATCAAACGCCTCTATGCATTCCCATAGGTTTATCTCAGGATTAGAAAACTAGCGCCGTCGTACCGAAATAATTAAGTCAACATATTCATTGTTGGCTTTTTTTCTTATTTACGAATGTTGGTGAGGAGTTGCCAAGATATTTCAGATCAAGAGGTTAAATGTTAAAATGGAAAGACTTATATATTAAAGGAGACTATTATTTTGGAAGCCAAATGTATTAAATTCTATGAGTTTGGGGATCCGCAAACGGTTTTAAAGGTTGAAAATAAATGTATTCAAAAACCTCTCGAGGGGGAAGCCCTCGTCCGGATGATCACACGTCCCATTAATCCGTCTGACTTGCTGCCCATTCGCGGTGCCTATTCCCACCGAATCCCCTTGCCTTCCATACCTGGTTATGAAGGGGTCGGCATTGTTGAAGAGGTGGGTCCAGCAGTTTCGAAAGAGCTGATAGGCAAGCGTGTACTGCCCTTGCGCGGTGAAGGAACCTGGCAGGATTATGTTAAAACATCAGCGGAGCTGGCCATCGTCATTCCGGATTCGATTGAAGACCACATAGCAGCGCAATTATATATAAATCCGGTAACCGCATGGCTAATCTGTACAGAAGTATTAACTTTGAAACCGGATGATGTATTACTCGTAAATGCTTGCGGATCTTCCATTGGCCGTATACTCGCCCAGTTATCCAAGATTCTTGGATTTAAGCTGATTGCTGTAACGAGAAACGATAAGTATACGGAAGAACTGCTTGAACTTGGTGCGTCATATGTGATCGATACATCCCGATCATCATTGCATGATACAGTGATGGAAATGACGAATGGGCGCGGTGCGAAAGCGGCCATAGATTCAGTGGGCGGCATCGATGGTTCAGAACTAGCTTTTTGTGTACGGCCTAATGGCATCTTATTAACGATTGGCCTTTTATCAGGACAGTCAGTGAATTGGGCGGAAATTTCACGAAGGACAAAAGTGGATGTTAAAATGTTTCATCTTCGGCATTGGAATCAGCAGGCTTCCGTTCGAACTTGGCAGGAAACATTTAACCTTTTGATGGGGTTCATTGCTGATGAAAAGTTGAAGTTCATGATGCCCGTTTCCCACTACAGCCTTAAAGATGTTAAGGAAGCGATTATTGTCACGAGCAATAAAGGGAAGATATTTTTAAGCAGCTGATTTCACAATGGATAACCACTTAATTGAAGCATTCATCTTGCTGCTCTTCCAATAGGTTCCTAAGGTAAAGTGAAATGGCCCCTGATAATATGGAATTACTTGATTACCTGTAAGGTGCTAGTTTAGAATGCGGAATAGGACATGTTGATACTGATACGACTTTGGAGGAAATACTTATGAAAACAATATATGTGAATGCTACATTTTTTACGATGGACAAGGAAAACCAAATCATTGAAAACGGCATGATGATTGTACAAGATCATACCATATCCTACATTGGCCAGCATGATGAACAGCAATTGGCAGATGCAGATCATGTGGTCAACCTTGGCGGGAAATGGATCATGCCAGGCCTTGTGAATGCCCATTCGCATATAGTAATGACCCTTTTACGCGGTATCGGGGACGATATGCTGCTGAAGCCATGGCTTGAAACGAAAATATGGCCGATCGAAAGCCAGTTTACAACGGAAATCGCCACTGTAAGTTCACAGCTTGGCATTATGGAAATGATGAAATCAGGAACCACGACATTTTCGGATATGTTCAATCCTAATGGAATAGATGCCGGTGCCGTCATGGAGACGATAGGCGAAACAGGAATGCGCGGAGCCTTTTCCTATACGATTTTCAGCTTGGGTACCGAAAAAGACCAAAAAGCGAACCTCATGGGGGCTGAGCAGTTTTCAAAAAACTATAAAGCATTTGCCGATGGCCGCCTGACTACCATGGTCGCACCACATAGCCCATATGCCTGCACGCCTGAAGCGATCATGGAAAGTGCACGAATTGCAAAAGAGAATGATTTGATGGTGCACATCCACGTATCGGAAACGGACTTTGAAATCCTCGACATCGAAAAACGTTACGGATCACGTCCTGTCGAGCACCTTCGCCGTCTAGGCCTGTTCGATCAGCCCACCGTCATGGCACATGGTGTGGTCCTTAATGATGAAGAGCGGGCGATCCTAAAACAGCATGATGTTCGCGTTGCCCATAATCCAATCAGTAACCTGAAGCTCGGATCTGGGATAGCCGATGTCGTCAGCCTTCTTGATGCAGGCATTAAAGTGGGAGTGGCAACAGATGGCGTTGCCTCCAATAACAACTTCGATATGTTCGAAGAAATGAGGACAGCCGCATTACTGCAAAAAGGAATGTATAAGGATGCCACAAAATTCCCTGCCCAAACAGCACTCGCCATGGCCACAAGAATGGGCGCCGAAGCGATAGGCATGGGTCACACAGGATCACTGGAAGCTGGTAAAAAAGCAGATTTCATCACCATTTACCCATATAACAAAGAACACCTGCAGCCACTGAGAGAAGCCTATTCGCACCTTCTCTATGCAGCACGCGGAAATGACGTATGTGATGTATACATTGATGGAAAAGTGGTAGTGAAAGATGGCCGCTGCTTAACGATCGATGAAGAAAAAGTAATCGCCGAAACCAATCGTCTGCAAGGAACCCTATCACGATAACACTGATGGGAAAACAACCGGATGCACAGAAGAAAGGAGCTGTTATTGCAGCTCCTTTTTTTTATGGACTCGATGATTCATTTTGAGGAACTTATTAT
Organism: Peribacillus sp. P4_D6; assembly: GCF_056401795.1. NCBI lineage: Bacteria > Bacillati > Bacillota > Bacilli > Caryophanales > Bacillaceae > Peribacillus > Peribacillus sp. P4_D6. The sequence continues at coordinate 66,048 of NZ_JBFUIQ010000014.1, read as the reverse complement.
TATGTTTTAGTAAGGAATAGTTCGCATCGGATGGCAGTCAAAAAGGAATTACCGCTAGTATTGTGGATTGAACTACCCGCCACTAATCGACCTTATGGTCTGATTGAAGTGGGGGATTCCTAAGAACATTAGCCTATAGGCCAATTTTTAATTAGGCTAACCCCGTCGTTCCGACGGTTAGAAGCCTTATGGCTTCGTTCATTAGATTAAGTCCTGCGTTAATATCTCGATCGTGGTGAGTAAAACAAGAAGGACAATCCCATTCACGAAGTTTCAGATGTTTAACGTCTTTATTTTGGTACCCGCAGCTAGAACACAATTGGCTAGAAGCAAACGTTTTTGATACGGTCACGATTTGTTTACCATACCATCTTGCTTTGTATTCCAACATTTTTTTGAATTGGTACCAAGATACTTCACTAATCGCTTTAGCTAGTTTGTGATCTTTCATCATATTGGACACTTGCAAGTCTTCCATTCCAATAACATCGTGGTTTTTGATGATTTCGGTAGAGACTTTATGTAAGTAATCCATTCGGGCATTTGAAATTTTTTCGTGTAGGATGGCCACTTTTCGTTTTTGTTTTTGATAGTTTTTAGCTTCAGACAATGGGTTATTTCGATTCAAAGCTATTTCTTGTCGCCTTGAAAGAATCCGTTGTGCTTTGGCCAATTTTTTTTCGACCGTCCGGAAGAATTTTGGGTTTTGATAGACCGTACCATCTGAAAGAATTGCAAAGTTCTTCAAACCAACATCTACACCGCACGAACGATTCGTTTTAGGATGTACTTGTACATCGGTTTCGGCTAAAACGGAAATGAAGTATTTACCTGAAGGGTTCCGCCTGATTGTGGCATTGATGATTCGCCCTTCGACTTCGCGGCTTTTAGCAAAACGAACTAAACCGAGTTTGGGCAATTTGATTTGGTTTCCAATCATTCCGATATTTCCATTCGTATGTTTAGTCGTGTAGGACTGGACCGGATTCTTTTTTGATTTGAAGCGTGGAGACTTGTTTTGCTTTTTATAATATCGGCTATAGGAATCTGCTAAATTTTCCACCGATTTCTGTAAGGCAATACTGTCTACTTCTTTCAGGAAAGAATATTCTTTCTTTAAAGCTGGAAGTTCTTTGATTGTTGCGTATTTATTCACAAAAGATCCTTTCCATTTATTAAAAGGTAATTGGCCGTTCTGCTTCATTTCTTCACAGATATACCAGTAAGCATCTTTCTCATTTTGTTTGCCTAAAAAGAAGTTATAGACAAAACGAGAGCAGCCAAATGTTTTATTGATGAGAACTAATTGTTCTTTCGTTGGATAGATTCGAAATTTATAAGCTTTGTTTACGACCATTGGTTTCACCCCCTTATTGTTATTATCAACCAGAGAACGTACGTTTGTCAAAAGGATACTTTGGTTTAGGCCAACCGCCATTCATCTCCCCCTTACCGCTGGGCTCTCGCCCTTCACACGCTTGAAGAGGGAGTCTTCTGGCGGGAAATGATAAAATTGTTCTTAGCACTTAGAAATCCGTCGTGAGTCCAGTTTCTTTGAAATATATAAACAAAGTAAGCAAGTTAAAAATATTAATAAGAAAATAGGGATGGCAAAAACGGTTAAAAACGAAAATATGAAAAAAATGCCGCTTACCGCAAATATGAGCCAACTGCTAATCAGCAAGCAGCTGGATAAAAAATCTTTAACCGCATGGATCATGTTTCACCAATGGTTGAAAAAGGAGGACAAGATGAATGGACAGGGAATCTTCGTTGTTAAAAGAGCATTTGTATGAGCTGGAGGAGAAATTGTTAAACTCTGAAGTTCGTACATCTCCAGAGGAGCTTTCATCATTATTGAAAGATGATTTCTTTGAGTTCGGCAGTTCGGGTAACATATGGTCAAAAAGCGATTTTATTGGGCAAGAGGGAGCCGGAGCAGTGAACATGACCCTAAGTCAATTTGAGATGCATCCATTGTCTGATGATACCGTGTTAATTACATACCGGATTTTTGATGAAGATAAGCTGGAACATACCTTAAGAAGTTCAATCTGGAAATGTGCGAATGGAAGATGGCAGATGTTTTTTCATCAAGGCACAAAAACAAAAGGGCCCTTTTAAGACTTTTATTTATGAAAAAGAAAGTTTTCCCTGCTTGAAAACTATTTCACTAAAATGATAAGGATGGATGAAGTTGATCTTTCGTACCATTGATACGGACAAAGATAAAGATACTATCATTAAATTCCGGAAAGATTCCTTTATTGTAAGTTTTGGAACTGATGCGGGTTTTGGATATGAACATGCCTATCTGCAACGAATGGAAGAAAGGGTCCGCAAATTTCCGGATGGACAGGTGATCATTGAAAAGGACCAAGAACCGATTGGACAAATGGAACTTCAAATTCGGGAGTACGAAGGAACTGAAATTGGCTATGTGAATCTATTTTATCTTATTCCCGAATACCGCAGTAAAGGCCTTGGCAAGGAATTGGTCCGCTACGCAGAAAACTTTTTCAGGCAATTTAATGTATCCGAATATCACTTAAGGGTTTCTCCGGATAATCAAAGGGCGATTTCTTTATATACGAATTCAGGCATGGTGAAGATAAGGGAAGAAAATGAAAAATACCCTGTATGGAGAATGAGCAAATCATTATAAAAGTAGAAATATAAAATATATTGATATAATAAAAAAAGTATCGATTCACTATACTATGAAACTATTTATCGCGATGAAAAATATGGTTGACTTTAGCGAAATTAGAATATATAGTGAAGGACATAATTAAATATAACGTTAATTCTTATCAAGAGATGTGGAGGGACTTGGCCCTATGATACCTCGGCAGCGGGTTTTTACTTTTGTAAAAATACTGTGCTAATTCCAACGGACGAAAGTTTGAAAGATAAGAAGGAGCTTTTCTTAGATAATTAATTTAAGAGTTTACTCTTTTTTATGTCTAAAAGAGGCCTCTTCTGTCTGATGACGGAAGAGGCCTCTTTTGTTTATTCAAAATGTATATGGTTATTTGGAGAATGGGTGCATTACTCATGAGTTTCGCGCAATAATCGTGAGTTTGGTGTAATTACTCGTGAGTTTGGCGCAGTTACTCGTGAGTTTCACGTAATTACTCGTGAATTTGGTGCATTTACTCGTGAATTTTGCAGTTTTACTCGTGAATTTCGAAAATGTAACCCTATCATTATGAAACGTTGCAAAGCTCTTCTCTCTGGATAAGGAATTCGTACAAATAAACAGCATGGGGGGAGATTGGATGATTGAGTTTCAGGATGTTAAGAAGGTTTATCAAACAAAGAAACAGACTGTCGAGGCTTTGAAGGGCATTGATTTGACAGTGGAAAAGGGGGATATATTCGGGGTAGTCGGTTATAGCGGGGCCGGAAAGAGTACGTTGATCAGGTTGGTCAATTTGCTTGAACATCCTTCAGATGGTTCGGTGATTGTTGGGGGCAAGGATTTAACCAAATTAAGCCCGAAGGAATTACGGGCAGAAAAGAAAAAAATCGGGATGATCTTTCAGCATTTCAACTTACTAAACTCAAAGACTGTTTTTGATAATATTGCCATGCCGCTGGTATTATCGGGAACTCCGGCTAAGGAAATCAAAAACCGGGTAGGCGAGCTATTGGAGTTCGTTGGCTTATCGAGCAAAGCAAAGAGTTATCCGGAACAATTATCCGGCGGGCAAAAGCAGCGGATCGGCATTGCGAGGGCATTGGCTACGAATCCATCGATCTTATTGTGTGATGAAGCTACGTCGGCATTGGATCCACAAACAACGAGTGCAGTTCTGCAGCTCTTAAAAAAAATTAATAAAGAATACAATATCACCATCCTGCTAATCACTCATGAGATGTCTGTCATTCGGGAAATTTGCAATAAGGTAGCGGTCATGGAGGGCGGCTGCGTCGTTGAACAAGGTTCGGTTTTCGAAGTTTTTGCCAAGCCGCAAACGGATATTGCAAAAAACTTCGTGAGAACGGTCATACATGACGAAATTCCACAAAGTTTCTTAAAAAGCATAGGGTCCCATATCCCGATTATTTGGAAAATTAATTTTATTGGAACTACTTCGGGTACTCCTTTACTTTCAACCATCTCGAAGAAATATGATGTTCATTTAAGTGTCTTATCAGCCAATATTTCTGAAATCCAGGAAACGCCTTTCGGGAATTTGATCATCGAAGTGACAGGGAGCAAAAATGAGGTCGACAAGGCTTATCAATATATTAAAGATGAGGGGATTCTCGTCCAGGAGGTGCAAGTATAAATGGGTAATACGCTTTGGGGTATGGAAATAACGGCAGAGCAGCTGTCGACAGCTTTCGGTGACACACTTTATATGGTAGCCATCTCATTGATATTTTCCGGATTGATTGGGCTTCCGCTCGGTATCCTGCTTGTCATTACAAGAAAGGGTCACATCCTGGAGAATAAATGGATTTTTAATGTATTGAATCCGATCATCAATATCCTGCGGTCCGTTCCTTTCATCATCTTGCTTGTAGCACTCATTCCGTTTACAAGAATGATTGTCGGCAGTGCGATCGGAACGAATGCGGCCATTGTTCCGCTAATCTTTTACGCGGCTCCTTATATTGCCCGGCTTGTGGAAAACTCGCTGTTGGAAGTGGACAAAGGGATCATCGAGGCAGCTCAGGCGATGGGGGCGACAACATGGCAAATCATTTACCGCTTTTTGATTCCCGAGGGACTTAGTTCGTTAATCCTGACATTTACAACAGCGACAATCGGGCTTGTTGGATCTACGGCGATGGCAGGTGCTGTCGGTGCAGGCGGGGTCGGGGATTTAGCCTTGGCTTACGGTTACCAAAGGTTCGATACGATGACGATGATCGTCACAGTGGCGGCGCTCGTGATCATCGTTCAATTATTGCAATCCACCGGGAACTTTGTTTCAAGAAAAATAAGAAGAAGATAAAACGAACAGGAGGCAGGAAAAATGAAAAAAATCTTATTAACGATCATGGTATTGGCATTGGCCATCGTGGCTGCAGCATGCGGGAACGATGAGGGTGCATCAGGGAGTTCGGATGATGTGAAAACTGTGAAAGTCGGTGTCAGCAGCGGGGATACGAGAACATGGGAATACATTGTCGACTTGGCGAAAGAGGAAGGACTTAATATCGAACTGGTCACTTTCAATGATTATATCCAACCGAACCTTGCGTTAAGCGAAGGTGAAATTGATGCCAATTCATTCCAAACTGTCGCCTATTTCGATGAATTCGTTCAAGATCAAAATCTGAAATTGGAGGCCATCGGGTCGACTGTCATTGCACCTATGGGCCTTTATTCGAAAAAACATAAAAGTCTCAAAGATCTTCCGGATGGTGCTACGATAGCCGTTCCGAATGAAGCAACAAACTTTGGCCGGGCACTGCTCCTGCTTCAGGAAGCTGGATTGATTACATTGAAAGAAGAATTCAATGGATCGGGATCATTGGAAATCATTAAGGAAAATCCGAAAAACTTGAAAATCCAGCCTGTTGCTGCCGGCAATACACCGCGTCTATTGGATGATGCCGATGCTTCAGCCATCAATAATAACTTTGCCGTCGAAGCAGGCCTTACATTAAAAGATTCTTTATTCCATGAAAGTAAAACGGCGAAACCATATATTAATATCATTGCAGTTAAAAAGGGAAATGCCGATCGTCCTGAGCTGCAAAAATTAGTGGAGCTTTATCAATCGAAAGAAGTGGAAGCGTTCATTGAAAAAACGTTTAAAGGAAACACCATTCCTGCCTATGTTTCTGTAGATGAATTAGTGAATTACCAGGACGCTTGGACAAAACCAGCTAATGAAAAGTAATGGATCATTCAAGAAAAAGGGGAGATTAAGACATGGCGAGAGAATCAGTGCTGAAGCAGCATAAGCAAATCATTGAAGATCATATCGACCTTCATTCCGAATTATATATCGAAACGAGCCAAGCCATTCATGCCAAACCTGAAATTGGGAATCAAGAGTTTTTCGCCTCGGATACATTAACCGGAATACTTCGAAATGAAGGATTTGAAGTGACCCGCAATATTGCCGGGCATGAAACAGGGTTCATCGCCAAAAAAATCTCTTCAAAGAAAGGACCTACAATTGCCTTTTTAGCCGAGTATGATGCATTGCCGGGTTTAGGCCATGCTTGCGGCCATAATATCATCGGCACAACGAGTGTGGCGGCAGGCATTTCCCTGGCTCAAGTGCTGGAGGAAACGGGCGGAGAGGTGATCGTTTTCGGAACACCGGCTGAAGAGGGCGGGCCGAATGGAAGTGCAAAAGGAAGCTTTGTGAAGCACGGTCTATTTGATGGGGTGGATGCGGCCATCCTTATCCATCCTGCAGGAAAAACGGGTGTAACAAGTCCATTTTTGGCAGTCGACCCCCTTGATTTTCATTTTTACGGGAAGTCAGCACATGCAGCAGCTGCACCTGAAGAAGGCGTGAATGCACTTGACGGGGTGATTCAGCTGTTCAATGGCATTAATGCTTTGCGTCAGCAGCTCCCGGCCGAGGTCAAAATTCACGGAATCATCACCAATGGCGGGGAAGCGCCTAACATCATTCCTGAATATGCTTCCGCCAGATTTTACATTAGAGCAACAACATGGAAACTTTGCCAAGAAGTATCCAATAAAATACGTGCTGTTGCTGAAGGGGCAGCACTTGCCACAGGAAGCACGGTTAAAGTGGAACGTTTCCAAAATGAAGTACTCGATTTTGTCATCAATCCAGTTCTGGATGAACTGCTAAAAGAAGAACTGACTCAATTAGGAGAAGCGGTGGCTCCTCGAAAAGAGAGTGGCTTTGGCTCGACGGATGCAGGTAATGTAAGCCATGCAGTGCCGACAGCACATCCTTATATAAAAATTGGACATGATGAGTTGATTGCCCATACGAATGAATTCCGCGACTGTGCCAAATCTCCTGCTGGAGACAAAGCCATCCTGACCGGAGCAAAAGCTCTAGCACTTACAGGGTATAAATTGCTTTCGGATAAAGACCTGTTGAATCAAGTGAAAGCGGCATTTCATGAAGCGAAGCAAAAATAAATAAGATGCAGGAAAAAAATAGTTGACTACGGAGCATGTAGTTAGTATTATAATAATACCGAGTAATTAAATAGGAATTATAGGTTAATTGACCGGAAAACCGGAGACTTTTCTTTCATGTAAAGAGGTGTCTCCGGTTTTTTGTGAATGGGAAAGTCAATACGTATTAAAAAGGAGGATTTATCATGGGGCTATTATTGCGTAAAGCCATTGAGAAAAAAAGGAACTTCCTGATCAATAAGTTGATTAACAAGGGAGTTTATAAAAAGAATGACATCCATCTATTTGAATTGACCTTAACCGATTTAGAGAATGAATATATTAAAATAAGCAAAACCGAAGAGAAGGAATCCGACGATCATTCCCCCTGTCTAGGGATACATTTCATATAATATCAGAATAAAAGGAGAGGGTGAAATGAGGAAGGGTGTGGAAGAAAGGCGGAAGGAATTAATCTATAAACTTATGATCCATACTGTAAATAAAACGGTGGAACAGCTTATGAAGTTAACCTTGAAAGAATTGGAAATAGAATATAAAAAGGTTCAAAATGACTGTCACCCCCATAGTGATGCGGGTTCGATACATTGGGTCCATACAAAACGGCAGTAGGGTGAATGTGGAGCCTTAATTCACCATAAAAAATTTCATCATTTTGCTAACGGCTGCTTGTGCTGATTCTGCATGATATTTTGAATGGTAAGGGTCGCTGAATCCGTGTCCCCCCATGAATTTATGAACTTCGACATCCTTACTTTCTAAAGCTGAAATTAACTCGTCGACATTAAAGGATGGCTCTTCTAGCGGGAAAAATAGCAGTGCAGGGCATCGTGGCGCCAATTCTGCATAATTCCTAATACGCGAACCGTAGTAACCAACAATTCCATCGACACACTCTTCCTCACTGCACAGCCATGCTACAGTTGCCCCTGCACTGAATCCAAGAATGAAAATCTTTTGGTATGCATCTTTTATATCCGATACTATATCCTTTATCTTATATAAAGCACCCGTGAAACCTACGTTCTCCATAAAATGCCGATAAGCAGCATCCTCTTCGGAATAATCAAATGGCCTCTCACGTTCTAACAAATCCGGACAGATCACATCAAAACCCTGTTTTGATAATAACTCACAAAAATCCTGCATATGTCGGTTCAGGCCATATATTTCGTGAATGACAATGATGACAGTATCGGACTTTTTCTGTATGTTCAGCATGTATAACCTCCTAAAACTGTGTAAAAATTAAAAACTAGATAGATAAAAGCCAACCAATAATTTTCATCCTTAACTATTACAAATCATAAGTACATTACCATCAGGATCTTGAAAGTTAAAATAAGCAAAGTCTCCAATACGCTCTATTTCTTTAACAATACGTATGTTATTACCCTTAATGAATTTATAGGCTTCGTCTATATCCTTTACGTAGAAATTAAACAATACATTGTTGGATGGTTCGAATCTAAAATCAGGATCTAATGTATGGTCATCTAACGTTAATCCAGTTTCATATGTTATAGGAATATTGTAAACCGGCGATTCTACAGAATCACTATTATGAGGAATGCCAAGGAGATTACTATACCATCCAACTGATTTTTTAAAATCTTTAACATGAATGAAAACATTGTTAACTTTAGGGTAAATAGGAGAATTTATAGATAAAGAAAAGGTTGTTTAAGACAGCCCTTATCGTTAGCTATTCCAAATGCGTAGTACTATTTGAAAATCTTATAAGTTTGTATGGATGATCAGTATACTCAAGAAGATGTATTCCTGTATTATCAGAATTGAACCACACATCATTAATTGCGGGTGGTAATTGAAGAAAGCTTTCAATTATTTTAGTAATCATCCCTCCGTGGGATATAATGGCAATTCGTTTATAATTAGCACTGTTCTCTCTAATATAAGCGAGTACATTTTGAGCTCGTAATCTAAAATCTAAATTATTCTCCCTATCCTGCATCTCTCGTAAATCTTCCAGAAGTGTGACTGGACATTTGATAGTATTTGATAAAGTTTCGGCAGTTTTACTAGCACGAAGCAAGGTGCTTGACCATATAAGTTCTGGTGGAAACTCTTCGGAAACACGTCTGCACATTTTTTCTACTTGTTTAACTCCCTTAACAGTTAGTGGTAAGTCAGTAGTTCCTTTGTAATTTTCTTCTAGAAAATCGTCTTCTGATTCACCATGCCGAATTAATAATATCTGCAAGATATCACCTCAATTTTGTTTATTTATCCCAATTTATAATTCTACTCAACTTTAATAAAACCTTTAAAAGAATAAAAATTGAGCTATTAGTTATATCTTTAAACTATACATTAATGGTATAAGATCGTATCATGCCCTTTTTCACACGTTTATATGATTGTGGTGCTGTTAACAAGTAAGTTTCAGCACTCCTGAAGATAAGTTAACCCTTGAAATAGCAAAACAACCACGTGACAAAATTGTAAGACGGCAGCTTAAACTGTTAGGAAGAACGATGGCGATATATTTCCTTTCTCTTTAATATGTAAGAAAAAGAGGAAGGTTGGGTATGAAATGGACTTTTTTGAGTTGAATACCAATGTATTCAGAATGATCAATGACTTAGGGAAACAGTACGATTATTTAAACCCTTCTGCCATTTTCATTGCCGAGTACATGGTATTTTTATTAGCTTTGGTAGTCATCTTAATATGGTTCACTCGAAATGAACAGAGTAGGATGATGGTTGTTTGTGGGATGATTACGTTTGTAATGGCTGAAATGATGGGGAAAATGGCAGGGAGATTACATTCGAATAATCAGCCATTTGCCGAATTGGCCAATGTTAATCAGTTAATTGAAAAAGCAGTGGATAATTCATTTCCAAGCGACCATACGATCTTGTTTTTCTCGTTTTGTGTATCGTTTTGGCTTTTCAAAAGAGGATGGTGGTTATTATGGATCATGCTGGCTTTCCTTGTTGGCATTTCCCGTATTTGGGTAGGTGTCCACTTTCCGGCGGATGTGCTGGCAGGAGCAATACTGAGCACCATTTCAGGATTGGCGGTATACCTTATTGTTCCTAAAATAAGCTTGATTCATAAATTATTAGGGGGATATAAGAGGTATGAAGAAATGGTTCTATCCCCGTTAACTAAATCGAAGGAAAAAAAATCAAAGGATTTGTAAGCGGAAACAGGGTTGCTAAGGCAGCCTTTTTTTATAATACAAAAATATCCATATGGTGATCCTGATGGTAAAATTAAGCGAAAGCAATCCAGCGCAATGGGGGTCTTAATATTGATTGATATCCAAGAAATCAAAGACATTATCAGGCATCGCTATCCATTTCTTTTAGTTGATAGAGTTTTGGAACTGGAAGAAGGAAAGAGGGCGGTGGCCATTAAAAACGTCACGGCAAATGAAGAGTTTTTTTCTGGTCACTTTCCCGATTACCCAGTGATGCCAGGTGTGTTGATCGTAGAGGCATTAGCACAGGTAAGTGCTGTTGTCATGCTTACAAAAGAAGAAAATAAAGGGCGGATCGGGCTTTTGGCCGGGATCGATGGATGCCGTTTTAAAAGGCAAGTAAAACCAGGGGACCAATTACGTTTAGAAGTGGAGATTACTCGCTTGAAAGGTCCTATCGGTAAAGGTACAGGAAGGGCTACTGTCGAGGGGAAAACTGTATGCGAGACAGAGCTCATTTTTGCTTTTGGTGATTGATGATGATACCGATAAAAAAAGCTTACGGGTATGTGACAAGAATCAATAATGGAGAAACACAGGTATTGGTTTTTCAACATCCCATTAAGGAAGCCGGTATACAGATACCCAAGGGAACGGTGAAGCCTCAAGAAGATGCTTACCAAGCAGTCATTAGGGAAATGAAAGAAGAAACAGGTCTGGAAAATTTTCATGTGGAGAAATTAATAACAGAAGATTTTTGGGAGAACGTCGATGGTGCCATACATAATAGATATTTCTATCAAATAAGTGTATCGAATGTTCCTGATGAATGGGACCATCAGCCGACGGGTGGAGGAGATGAAGCGGGGCTGACATTTCATTTCTTCTGGATTTCATCCGAACATGAAGTGCAACTTATCAAAGGGCATGGAGATTATTTAAACCGGATATTTATCTAACCTGCAGTTTATCACAGCCGGCCAAGATCAWTAWTGATCTTGGCCGGCTGTCTTTTAATGATCAGGTTTGTTTCTCGGTAATGAAAGTTTTTACGGTTGGCGGTTCATATGTAATAAATTGATCAAGAAGTCCATTAGGTTCAACATCTACCAGCGCCATGGAACGGAACTTTTCATGCAGGAACTGTTCGTCGGCCATATGGTTGAATAAAGCGACCAAGGGATCATAATAGTGATTGATATTTAAGAGTCCGCAAGGTTTTTGATGAAGACCAAGCTGAGCCCAAGTGAAAATCTCAAAGAATTCTTCCAATGTTCCAGGCCCGCCTGGCAAAGCCATGAACCCATCTGCAAGCTCAGCCATTTTTGCTTTTCTTTCATGCATGGATTCCACGACGATCAGCTCGGTTAAGTTCTTATGTGCTATTTCCTTTTTTTCTAGGAAATCCGGCATTACGCCAATTACATTTCCGCCTGCTTCCAAGACGGAATCTGCAACTGCACCCATGATTCCTACACTTGATCCTCCATAAACTAGGGTAATCTTACGTTTTGCCAGTTCCGCACCCAGTTTTTTAGCCTCTTCTACATAGACAGCAGATGCACCTTTGCTTGATCCACAAAATACAGCTAGACTTTTCAAAATATCACATCTCCCATTTAGTAATCTTGCTTTCTTATCATACAAAATTAAAGGGGATTTGTTAAACTTGAATGATAAAAAAGAAGGGTGGATGGATATGGACGTCACTGAATTTCAACAATGGGTAAAAGATTATTATGAAGCACGGGGATGGTCAGAATTGGACATCTTCATTCGCATTGGCTTTTTGGCAGAAGAAACTGGCGAGGTTGCACGAGCCATTCGCTCCCTTGAGATCGGCAGGGATAGACCTGATGAAGTGATTGGTTCGTTTGAAGAAAACATACAGGAACTAACCGAAGAATTGGGAGATGTGTTAGGAAACTTGATTGTGATTGCGAACAAATACAATATCCCCTTGGAGGAAGTGTTCAATGCCCATAAAATGAAACTATCTGAACGCTATAATCAAGCATAAGTTTCTTTTCGTGTGAACTAAAAGTTTGCCTACATAATTTCAGTAAACCTGTGAAAGAGCTGTGACTATCAGCTCTTTTTCTTATGGGGCAAACGATAGTTCATCATCCCATTTTATTCCTTGAAAAGAAATAATTTCAGACTTTTATCCCCCTCCATTAATAAAGAATTCACAAAATATGGGTAGTATGCGCGATTGAGATTGGATTTTATTGGGTATACACTTGGATTAAAGGAATGAACGTTCATTCCGCATCTTTTGAAAAAGGGGGGGATCATTATGATCACGGCAGCAAATAAACGAGACAGTATAGTAAAAAGCGCTTTAGTGCTTTTCGCAGAACGGGGATATGATGCGACGACGATTCCGATGATTGCTGCATCGGCAGGAGTTGGAGCGGGTACCATTTATCGTTATTTCGAGAATAAGGAAGTGCTGGGCAACAAGATCTTTCAAGAGTACTTGGATATTTTCACTGAAACGGTCAAGAATGGATTTCCTCATGATGATTCAATTCGCATGCAGTTTCACCATATTTTTAAAACGATGGTTCACTTTACAACCGAGCAGGACCAAGCTCTTTATTTTATTAAAATCCATAGTGGGGCCCATTTTTTAAATGAAGATAGTCATGCCAGCTTTCAAGGGCTATTGAATATATTCAAAAACTTCTTTGATTCAGGAAAAGAGAAAAAAGAAATTAAGGAGCTTCCTTCTTCAGCTTTGATTGCCATCATTTACGGAGCTTTTCTTGAGCTTGAGCGACTTGTTCGCATCGGGGAGTTAGAACCTGACCCAAAACTTTTGGCAGATGTGGAAGAAAGCTTTTGGGATGCAGTGCGATTACACGTTTGAGACACTTTCAATATAAACGGAATGAATGTTCATTCCGCATTCTAACTATCGTAATGAGGTGCTAATAAAATGGAAAATACAACTCAGTTTCCACAGCCAAAGACATATGGCCCCCTAGGCAGCCTGCCTATCATTGATAAGGATAAGCCACTTCAGTCTTTCATGAAGCTGGCACGAGAACTTGGGCCGATTTTTCAGTTTCAATTTCCGGGTCGAATCACTACATTCGTCTCCAGTGCTGCCCTCGCTAAAGAAATATGTGATGAAACAAGATTTGATAAGAAAGTCGGTCCAGCCCTTCAGAAAGTGAGGGCGTTTGGCGGTGATGGTCTCTTCACAAGTGAAACGAAGGAACCGAATTGGAAAAAGGCACATAACATCCTGCTGCCCAGCTTTAGCCAGCAGGCAATGAAGGGCTATCATGCTAAAATGGTGGATCTTGCTACCCAACTCATTCAAAAATGGGCTCGCCTGAATCCAGCTGATGAGATAGATGTTCCTGAAGATATGACACGATTGACCTTGGATACAATCGGACTATGCGGGTTCAATTACCGCTTTAACAGTTTTTATCGGGAGACCACCCATCCATTCGTCAACAGTATGGTGCGTGCGTTGGATGAAGCGATGAGCCAAACGCAGCGGCTCGGCATCCAAGATAAACTGATGATCAAATCTAAAAAACAATTCAGGGAAGACATTCAATATATGTTCTCTCTAGTGGATGAATTGATTGCCGACCGAAAACAAAATGGCGATCAAGGAGAAGATGACCTTCTTTCCCACATGTTGAAAGGGGTCGATCCTGAAACGGGCGCATCACTGAATGATGAAAATATTCGTTTCCAAATCATTACCTTTTTAATAGCTGGGCATGAAACGACGAGCGGTCTCCTATCGTTCGCCATCTATTTCCTCATGAATAACAGAGACAAGTTAAAAAAAGCGCAGCAAGAAGTCGATGAAGTGCTGGGTGATGATGTTCCTGATTATAAACAAGTGAAAAAGCTGAAATATGTCCGGATGGTACTGAATGAAACGCTTCGTCTGTGGCCGACAGCTCCGTCGTTTTCCGTTTATGCGAAAGAAGATACCATGCTGGATGGAAAATACAATGTGAAGAAAGATGATGTGTTCTCACTGCTCATTCCCGAGCTTCACCGTGATTCATCCGTTTGGGGTAATGACGTTGAATCGTTCATTCCTGAGCGGTTCGAGGAATTGGATTCCATCCCTTATCATGCGTATAAACCGTTTGGAAACGGGCAGCGCGCCTGTATCGGACAGCAGTTTGCCCTTCATGAAGCGACACTGGTGCTTGGCATGGTTTTACAGCACTTTGACCTGATCGATCATGAAGAATATCAATTGGAAGTTAAAGAAACATTGACTCTTAAACCGGACGGATTGACGATGCGCGTTTCACCGAGGAAGAAGGCGTTATCGTTTACCGTTGCTTCTTCAGAACCAAAGTCTCCGGAAAAAGGTGCCGCGGTATCTCCAACCGAATCAGTACATGGAACACCATTACTCGTCCTGTTTGGATCAAACATGGGAACAGCGGAAGGGATTGCCCGCGACCTTGCCGAAACAGGGAAGCGGCAAGGCTTCCATGCCGAAGTTGCCCCTTTAAATGATTACACCGATCGGCTTCCAAAAGAAGGAGCTGTTCTCATAGTCTCGGCATCTTATAATGGAAATCCCCCTGATAATGCAGGTGACTTCGTTTCATGGCTGAAGGAAAACCATGGTGGCACATTGGATGGTGTTCATTATGCGGTCTTCGGCTGCGGGGACCGGAATTGGGCCAATACGTACCAACGCATTCCAATCTTCATTGATGAGCAGCTGGAACAAAAAGGAGCAGTGCGGCTGTCAGAAACAGGCTATGGGGATGCAAGCGATGACTTTGAAGGGGATTACGAGAAATGGACAGAAGCCCTTTGGCCTAATCTTGCCGAAGCCCTGAACATTGAAGTCAATGAGAATGATCGGGAAGTCAGCTCGATTACGATGAACTTCGTAAGTGATGTGAGCGGCACACCTCTTGCCCGCACCCATCATGCGTTTACATCTATTGTAAAAAGGAATACTGAATTACAGCATGAAAATAGCGGAAGAAGTACTCGGCATATAGAATTAACGCTGCCAGAGGGAATACATTATCAGGAAGGCGATCATCTCGGGGTGCTTCCGCAAAATCCAGCGGAACTTGTCGAGCGAGTGCTCGGTCGATTTAACCTAAACGGCCAAGATTACGTGAATCTGACTGGGGATTCCGGAAAAGCTGCCCATCTTCCTACAGGAAAACCGGTAAAACTGGAAGAGTTACTATCAAACCATGTGGAGTTCCAAGAACCCGCCACCCGGTCTCAAATACGGGCGCTTGCCACTCATACGGTATGTCCTCCACATGTAAAAGAACTTGAAGATCTTCTATTGGATAATACCTATAAACAAGAAATCTTGAACAAGCGCATAACCATGCTTGACCTAATCGAAAAGTATCTTGCATGTGAAATCCCGTTTGAACGTTTCCTGGCTTTACTGCCACCTTTAAAAGCAAGATACTACTCCATCTCAAGCTCACCACTCCACAACGAAGGAGAAGCAAGCATCACCGTAAGCGTCGTCCGTGGAGAAGCTTTGAGCGGCAACGGGGAATACAAAGGAATTGCATCGAATTATTTGGCAGAACGCTCCCAAGGAGACAAAATAGCCTGCTTTATCAATACGCCGCAATCCAACTTCCAGATGCCAAAGCAAACAGGAAAACCAATCATCATGATCGGCCCTGGAACAGGCATTGCACCATTCAGGGGATTCATACAATCACGTCGCGCTTTAAAAGAAAAAGGTGAAACGCTAGGGACGGCCCACCTCTACTTTGGATGCCGTAATCCGGAACACGATTTCCTCTATCAAGAAGAACTCGTCCAAGCCGAACGAGAGGGCCTTGTAACACTGCACACCGCTTACTCCAGATGTCCCGGTCAAGAAAAAACATATGTCCAGAACCGATTGGCGGAAAACGCCCATGACATCCTTCCTTTATTAAAAGAAGAAGGAGGACACCTATACATCTGCGGAGACGGAAGCAAAATGGCGCCAGATGTTGAAAGAACCATAATTGACAGCTATATGCATATCTATCAAACACAGAGAGAAGAAGCCACAGAATGGCTGCAATCATTAGAGGAGAATGGCAGATATGCGAAAGATGTTTGGGCAGGAGCATAAATAAGAAGAGCAGCGATCCTTAAAGGAATCGCTGCTTTCTTTATGAAAATACGAACTCACGAGTAAAACAGCTAAACTCACGAGTAAATAGCGGAAACTCACGAGTAAAGCCTGAATTCACGAGTAAAACAGCAAAAATCACGAGTAAATAGCGAAAACTCACGAGTAAATAGCGAAAACTCACGAGTAAAGCCCGAAATCACGAGTAAAACAGCAAAAATCACGAGTAAATAGCGGAAACTCACGAGTAAATCGCTCAAATTCACGAGTAAAACGCTCGAATTCACGAGTAAAACGCTCAAATTCACGAGTAAAACAGCGAAACTAATTAAAAAAGTGCAAATACCTGAGTAAACAGCAGAAATCTCGAATATATCGCTCAAACTTTCGAATATATCGCCCAAACTCACAAATATATCAATCAAACTCTTGAATATATCGCTCAAACCTCGAATGATGACGGAGAGCGTTTACGGATTCTATATTCATTGTTAGAATTTGAGAATGTGTTAATACTTTGGAGGCAGTGGAAGTGAGGGATGTTTGGTCAAGATCCTTCTTACTATATTTGTGTTAAGTATTTTTTGCTTTACTCTGATTAACCAGCTTAGTCATGATGCGGCAAGAACTACGATAAAGGGGTTCTTTTTAAAATGTTTAAGTATACTGTTTGTTTTGTAAAGAAGAATAATGAACTTCTTATGCTTAACCGGGAGAAAGCTCCAATTATGGGTGTCTGGAATGGGGTGGGGGGAAAAATCGAGAAAGGTGAAACACCTGATATGGGTGCGCAGCGTGAGGTACTTGAGGAAACGGGGATAGAGGTAGAGTCCTTTTTTTCTAAAGGAACCGTAACCTGGGAGACTCCAGAAGGTGAATTGGATGGAATATATGTATATTTGTATATGGCGGATAAGGATTTAATTTATGAAACACCGAAAAAAACGCGGGAAGGCATTCTTGATTGGAAATCCATTGATTGGATACTTCATCCGCTTAATCTCGGAATTGCTGAGATGGTTTCACAGTACTTGCCGGTTTTATTGAAAAAAGAAGGAAACTATACATTCACTTACAAAAATGGTCAAATGCATAGATCTTGAACGAATCTCGTACCCTTTTGAAACTTGAATCCTTAAAGGCGAAATTCATCAGAATAATAGTTGCTTTATATGCCTATCAGCTAATTACCGGAAGTGTTCGATTTTGTTAATAACAGGATTAGCGGAACCTCAAAAAGATAGAAAATGAGGTTTTTTGAAGTTTGCTATTGTCTCATTATTTCTATTCGTTGTTTCCATACTGGGTTTCTTAATGGACTAACAAGGTTAGTTCAATAACTAGGTTGTTTACGGCACCCTTAAGGGGAAGGTTAAAAGAAAAAGTTGAAGAATATATAGAATGAACGGGAGGTGTATGGGAGGAAAATGAAGATAATGGAACTGCCAATTGAATTTGAATTTAATGGACAAAAAAATCATATTAATCCTAGCTTGATTATTTCAAAGGATGAACTAACCTTGGTCGATACAGGGTATCCAAATTTTTTACCTTTCATTGAAAATGAATTTTTTAAAAATGGTTATGACATGAAGAAGTTAAAGAATATTATCATTACTCATTATGATATTGATCATATAGGCTCCTTATATGACTTCAAGGAAAAGTATCCCCACATTAACCTGATTGCAAGTGAAGTGGAGTCAAAATATATTAGTGGTGAAATGAAGTCAGAGAGATTGGTTCAGGCCGAAGAAATGCTAGAAAATATGCCAATTCAAGAAATCGAATTCGGGAAATGGTTTATCCAACAATTAAAGAATTTAAAGCATGTTTCAATTGATGAAAAGGTACATGATGGTGATTGGATTTTGGATAACGAATGTAGAGTAGTAGCAACACCGGGACATACTTCAGGTCATATTTCATTATATTTTCCACGTTTAAAAAGTGTAATAGCAGGTGATGCAGCTGTTATAGAGAATCATGAATTGCTCATTGCTAATCCGAACTTTTGTTTAAATGTCGAGAAAGCAGAACAGTCTTTAAGAAAGATTAAGGATCTAAAAGCTGAAAACTACTACTGTTATCATGGCGGGACATTCACTATATAAATGGGTCCTTGCTTAACCTCTTTTTGTCGATATACTCGATAATTRGGTCTGTCTGCAATTATTAAAAAACGTTCAGAGTTAATTTCAGAAATCCGCTCCCTTTCCGCCGACTGTCTGCCAAGCCCTCACTGCAAGCGGCTGTGGGATCTCGACTAGCCAGTTATTCGGCAGGAGTGTCGCAAATTTCTCATAAGGATAAACGGGTCTTCATTTGAATGGTCCGGGGTGAGACCATTCCGGGGATTTGTAGACTAACTCGATAATAATCAAGTTGTCAAAACTTGAACATTTATTTCCACTCTAGGCATTCGCTTTCGGCGGGTGCTCGCCCTCGGCACTTTTGCGCCTGGGGGATCTCCTTAATACTCGATTTTCTCGCAGGATTCTTGAACCTTCCGATCCAATCAACTAGAATGTTTTTTTACTGGACTTAAATCAGCCTAAATACTGCTTTAATATTTCTAATCCTATTTTTAACTCATCGAATGAGTTTGTGGAAGAAAGGGCAATACGCAAATACATATCAGGTGTGGTTTGCCCGCTTTGAAAACGATTGGAATGAAATACACGAATGCCGCGCCTTTTCAAATCGGTTTCGAGCTGTAACGCATCGTTATGTCCTTTAATTGGAAGCCAGCGATATAGACTGAGAGGATGTCCGACATCCTTTCTTAAGGGGAAATATTCCGAATAAATATCATTTGCAGTTTGTGCAAGCCGTTTCTTATGAGAAACAATTTCATGAGCCTTTCCTGATAGGATTAGCTCTGTGATAACCTCTGCATCAAAAGAAGAGGTTTTTACATTTATGTTGAAAATGGCCTGGGAAATTTTCTCGCGTAATGTTTCTCCATAAACCATATAGGCAACTCTTAATCCGGAACATATGGACTTAGAGGTGCCGCAAATATAAACGCTCTGTTCCGGAAGCAAATGGAACATCGGCTGCCGGTAGTCGGAGATAATGCCTGCCGTCAGGAATGCATGAATATCATCCTCAATCAAAATTAACCGATGCTTTCGGATTACCGCTGCCAATTCTTGCTTTCGAATATCCGACATCATGATTGTGGTCGGATTGTTGCAGGAGGGCATCAGAAATATCCCGTCAATATTTGTTTGACAGCATTGCTTTTCAAGTTCATCTGGCAGCATTCCAAACTGGTCCCCGTGAATGGGCACTAACTTAATATGAAACATCTTTGCCAGCTCGATAAAGTTTGAATAGGTGTATAAGTCGGTTGCAATTCTATTACCAGGCTCAAACAAAGCAGCGAGGGCAACAGCCAATGCATTTTGGGCACCGGAAACGATTGCTATATGCTCTTGATCCGCGTGAATGCCGAAAGATTCCATCCAGTTTAGAGCTGCTGTTTTTTGATGTGGAATACCAGTCGGATCGTTGTAATTGAGCAGCTGCTCCAAATAACTTTTGTTCACGGTTTTTTGTAAAGTTTCTGAAACGATATCATTGGTTTGCTCAAAAGATGCCACAAAACCAAGATCGATGCTGTTTGCCGTTTTATCCGCGGAAATGGTGATGGAACGAGTGGCATTGGGAGCCACAAAGGTTCCGCTTCCCGTAACGGCATATATCAATCCCTTTACCTCGCACATTTTATAGGAACGGGTAATCGTAGTGAAATTTAAGTCAAGAAAATCTGCCAATTCTCGTTGGGGGGGCAACTTGGTTCCAGGTGCTAAAAAGCCATTTGTTATATCTTGTTCAAGTAATGATGCGAGAGATTTATAAAAAGGACGCTTTAATGCATTCTTATCAGGTTTCCAGGACATTGGATAATTGTCAAATGAATTTACTGGCATATTTCACCTCTCCTAGACTTATTCCATACAATCATATCATTTTTTGTATGGAATTCTAATATTGAAACGGTCGGCTTTAAAAGAGTATAAGGTGATTAGCCTATCAGACTCCCCCATTTTGATGAAATGGGGGAATTTCATTTTAATTGTAATCCATACAATTAACTTGTTTTTTGTACGGATTTTGTATGTTAAGTTTAAATAAATTTAGCCATCAGGATGTGATTTATATGAAAAAACGAACTCAACTGATACCAGCATTTCGTGCGGCTTTTCCGTACACAGTGCCCATATTGGCAGGCTTTTTATTTTTAGGCATCGCTTATGGGATCTTTATGAATTCATTAGGGTTCAGCGCGATTTACCCGATATTGATGAGTCTAACGATATTTGCAGGATCGATGGAGTTTATTGCAGCCAATTTATTGCTTGTCGCGTTCAATCCGATTAACGCCCTTTTTCTAACCTTAATGGTGAATGCACGGCATTTGTTTTATGGCATATCCATGCTTGATAAATATAGGGGGACCGGTAAGAAAAAGCTGTATCTGATTTTTGGGCTTTGCGATGAGTCTTTTTCCATCAATTGTACTGTTGATGTACCGAAGGATGTGGATAAGGGCTGGTTCATGTTTTTCGTGACACTGCTCAACCATTGCTATTGGGTGATAGGAGCAGCGATTGGCGGCATCTTTGGCTCTTTTGTCAAATTCAATACAGAAGGACTCGATTTTGTTATGACGGCTCTCTTTGTCGTGATTTTCATTGAACAATGGATGAAAGAGAAAAACCATCATAGTGCTCTTGCTGGGCTTGGCCTGTCAGCTGTCTGCCTAATTATATTTGGCGGAAGCAACTTCATTATCCCTGCCATGCTTGCCATTTTGGGGTTACTTTCCTTACTTAGAAAGCCGTTAGAGAAAGTTGAGGTGAGAACCATATGACAATGACTTTAACTCAGCAAATCATTACAATTGCGATGGTTGTTTTAGGTACAATGCTTACAAGGTTTCTTCCGTTCATCGTTTTCCCATCAGGTAAACCCACACCGAAGTATGTACAGTATCTCGGTAAAATGCTGCCATCCGCAGTAATTGGGCTTTTAATCATTTATTGTTTAAAGGATGTAAGCCTGCAATCTGGAAGTCATGGCATCCCTGAATTCATTGGGGTGGCGGTCGTTGCCCTGCTTCACGTTTGGAAGAAAATGATGCTCCTCTCGATAGCGGGGGGAACGATTGTCTACATGATGCTGATTCAATTGGTTTTTTAAAGAGATAATGATCAGCACAGCCAACTCCCATCACAATTACTGATATCGATGGAATTGGAAGGGGCAGGTATAGGCAATAGACGTCCTGCATGAGCAAAACCTGATCGCAACCATGGAGGCAGTGTCATACCAAAAAGATCATTATTTTATAGAACTTGATGAACAAAATTAAGCACTCATAGTTTACGAGCAGAGCTGTCTTTAAGGCAGCTTTTTTTTATGGCATTTTAGGGCGGTGCAGTTTACATGCATTTCTTCATAAGGTATAGAAATATTAATCAATCCTCTTTCCAGCAATCCTGAAATAGGTCGGTTATTCTGAATCGCTGAAAAGGCTAGGCAGTGGGCACATACTCAGGAAAGTTGTTTTGTAGGAGTAAACTTGTAGTTTCTTAGGAAAATCATTACCGAACTTAATAACAATGATAGTAAACCCACGAATACCACGTATTGTGTACCCAGCTCTGATATGAATAATCCACCTGCTGCAGCTCCAATTGTCGTTCCCAAGTTAACCGCTGTTAAAAATAGTCCATTAGCGAAATCAGGAGATTCGGAGGCTGAAGACATGATCCAGTATTGATTGATATTACCCCCTATACCAGCTAAAATCCCCCAAATTAATGTAAGGATAGCCATAGGTATGGTGAACTGTCCAAATAAGAATAATATGATGTAAACTGCTCCCAATGCAAAAGGGAAAATCACTACAGTTTTGTTCGCATTTTTAGTAAGCAGCTTCCCTGCCGCGATGTTTCCAATAATATTGGCACCACCGTAAATGAGTAACATTAAACTGATTGTATTCGAAGACATATTCGTAACAGTTTTCAGATACTCAGTAAGATAGCTATAAACTCCAAATATGGCTGAGTTCAATAAAATGACAGCCACAATGGAAAGCCATGTAATCGATTTTTTTAATACGGATAATTGCGCTCCGTAAGAAAGTTTTTCCTTAACAGGCATGGATGGTACAAAAATCAATGTAGAAAGAAATACAATCGCATTAACAATCGCAAAGAATGCCATCGCCATTTCAATTGAAACGGCATTAGCAATAAAACTTACGATGGGTACACCGACTACCATTCCAGCGGATACTCCGATAAAAACTTTAGAAACAGCTTTTGGGGCTTCTTCCTTGCTGACGGAGTCTGCCGCGACGGTAAAAGCCAATGAGCAGTAAATCGGATGAAAAAAGGCTGGAATTATACGAGCAACTAATGCAAGGGTAAAGTTAGTTGTAAATATGGATACGATGTTCCCCAAAACGAAAACACCTAGCACAAGCAGCATGACCTTCTTCCGGTTCATCCCCGAAAATAATAACGGCATAGTTGGACCGGATACAGCTACAGCAAGGGCAAAAAGACTCACAAGCAATCCTGCTTTTGAGATGCTGACATGAAAGTGATCGGCAATGGAAGGCAAGATGCCGATTACCCCCATTTCAGTATTGATGATTCCGAAAACACCGATGGTTAATATAAAGATAAGTAAGTTATTTGGTTTAGTCATAAAATAGATTTCCTTCTTTCAGGAAAGTGTCATTTTCTAGTAGCGATAAGGAGTCATCTTACATTTATCAATTAGGTAAACTTTTTCAATTGTAACGGTAAAATCACTGTTGATATCTACTCCAGATTCAATTTTCCCTAGTTTAATAAGACATATCCAAAGGCCATATAAAAAATAGCTGAATTCCATGCATTGCGTATGGAATTCAGACAAAAAGGTGTGAGTCCCGACAAGATTTGCAGGACTCACACAGTGGTTTCACTCAAAGCTCGCTGCGATTCATACTGGCCTTATTTCTTCTTCAGATTTTCTTTGAAGAAGGACTCGAGCTTATCAAAGGGGATTAAATTCACCCGGTCGTACAGATCGACATGACCTGCGCCTGGAACAATGTAGAGTTCCTTCGGTTCGGCAGCCAGCTTGTAGGCGTCTTCGCTGAACTCTCTGGAATGAGCGTTTTCACCCGTGATGAAAAGCATCGGGCGAGGGGAAATCGTCTCAATGTCTTCGAACGGGTGAAAGTTCATGAACTTGACGTTACTGGTCAGAGTAGGGTGTGTCGTCCGTTCCGGCGTTGTGCCCTTGGGAGTGAATTCACCTCTTGGAGTGCGGTAGAAGTCATAAAACTCGCGTTCAATCGCGGTAGAGCTTTCATTCAGTTCATGTACTGTCCCACTGGTGTATTTGGTTTTACCGCCTGTGAACTCCACATAGCGTTGCTCCGCTGCCTCTTCGAGAATCTTCTTTCTCTGCTCAAGAGTCTGCGAGTGTTTAAGCCCGTTACGGTTGGCGGCCCCCATGTCGTACATACTGACTGTCGCAATGGCTTTCATGCGCGGATCGATCTTGGCTGCGCTGATGGCAAAGCTCCCGCTGCCGCAAATCCCGAGAACACCAATCCGATCTTTGTCAACAAACGGCCGGGTGCCTAGGAAATCCACCGCAGCACTGAAATCCTCGGCATAGATATCCGGAGAAACCGCGTTGCGGGGCTGACCCTCACTCTCTCCCCAGAAAGACAAATCCAAGGACAAAGTAACAAATCCCCGTTCAGCCATTTTAGCGGCATACAAATTTGCACTTTGTTCTTTTACTGCGCCCATAGGATGCCCGACAATGATCGCGGGATTTTTGGTGTTCTTCTTCAAACCTTTGGGTATGAAAAGGTTCCCTGCGACATTCATGTTGTATTGGTTTTTAAACGTAACCTTCTTCATGGTTACCTTGTTGCTTTTGTAAAAGTTGTCTGCCCCATTCGTCATGTCTGGCGTGTATGCAGCGCCAACGCCGGTCTTGGGTGCAATGATGGTCACGGATAAAAGCAAGCCCAGTGCTATCAATGTGAGTACACGCCTGATAATCGTTTTTTTTTTCATTTTTAAAACAACACCCTTTCTTATTTTTGTTTTGAAAAAAATTCTTTGGTGACTATCATGGTGTACATTGCCCTCGTTCAAAAAGAAAGCATCATTGATTGATTAATCAACATCTGTTTATAATTATTAAATAGAAACAGAATGCTCTCAATGGTTAAATGAACGCAATTCGTTGATTACTCAACAAATCAATAAAAATTGTTGATTATTTTTTAGGAAAGTTTGGTGACCAAACCATGCCGAAAGTAGACAGAAGAATAACCAAAAGCCAAGAAGCCATTAAAAAGGCTCTCATTGAACTGATGTCCGAAAAAAGTTTTGATGACATTACCATTCAGGATATTGCAGACAGAGCAAATGTTAATCGAGGAACCATCTATCTACATTACTTAGATAAATTTGATCTATTAGATAAAATCATGGAAGAACATATAAACAACATGAGTAATTTTTGTGAATCGGCAACTGAAATGGATTATATAGAATCGACTGTACACTGTATGGAATATTTTAAGAGCAATTATTTATTCTTTTCGACGATGTTAGCGAGTGAAGGAGCTCCATATTTTCGCAGTCAGTTCCTTAAGTTCAATATCGAAGAGTTCAAGAAAGATGTGGACATAACAAAAGGGAAAAATTCCGATCAAAATGAAGATGTAATTGTTCAATTTGTTGCAAACGCATACGTAGGGGTAGTGGAATGGTGGTTAAAGAATGGAATGCCTTATCCACCTCGTGTCATGGCAGAAAAAGTGGGGGATTTGTTAGAGAGGATTGTATAACTAGCTAATGAGAAACTTACCTGGGATAGTGGTCTCTTGACGCAAAGGGGTGTCTTAAGGCATCTCTTTTTTTATGGAACAAAAGGGATAGATGGGTGTAGAAGGACTATTACAGGAATAGTGGAATTATAATAAATGGAATATATTTTTAACTGTAGTCCAAGGTTCCTTAAAAGTTGCTTGATTTTAAATCAATTGCATAGTAAGGAGAATTTTAGTATGAAAATAAAATGGTTTGGACATTCTGCCTTTTTACTAACATCCGAAAGAGGAACCAGGATTCTTATTGATCCATATTATCGCTTCATCCGTTACCGTATGCCAAGCGTTGAACCAGATATAGTCGCCGTTACCCATAATCATTTCGATCACAATAAAATTCAGGCTGCAACAGGTGATTACTTGCTTGTGAATGAGCCGAAGGAATACATCCGCGAAGATGTAAGAATTAGAGGATTTAAGACATTTCACGACAAGGTAAATGGTGAGAAGAGAGGCCCCAATATTTTATATCGTTTCCAAATGGACGATCTGACCATCTGTCACTGCGGAGATTTAGGGCATCTATTATCAGAAGAACAAGTAAATGAAATTGGAAAAGTGGATGTTCTCATCATTCCTGTAGGAGGTACAGTCACGATTAATGCCTTAGAAGCCACTCAAGTAATGCGTCAATTGAAATCTACTATTACGATTCCCATGCATTACAGAACAAAGTCATTGTCGGTTGTTGGCTTGATGTTTTCAAAGGTAGATAAGTTTCTTCAGATTTCCGGAAAGCGAACAACCGAAGTTAAGACATTGGATATTTCCAAAGAAAATTTGCCGGAATATGCTGGTGTCGTTACCATGCTCTATGAATGAATATAAGGCTGCGATGTGGATCACAATGATTGCGATGTCTAAAAAATGTTGCAAATTGATAAGAGATCTTGTTAGTAACGAAAGGGCAGGTTAGTTCAAGAACAAAAAGGGAAGATACTAATCAATGAATTGAATCAATTAAGCTTCCTCTTTACGTTATAAGGAGATAGAATATAAATAAAAAGGTGATGACAATAAAAAAAGTAAAAAGTATCCTATTCTTTCTTCTTGGGGCCATATCTCTTTTGATTGGTATCGCAGGGACTGTGTTACCAGTTCTGCCAGGCGGTCCGTTTTACTTATTTGCTGCCTTTTGCTTTGCTAAAAGCTCCAAGTCGATTGAAAACTGGTTCAAGAGCACCTCATTATATGAAAAATACGTTGAAGCATTCCTTCAAAAAAAAGGCATGACCCGAAGAGAGAAAATAAGAATCAATTTAATTGCCGATTTCTTCATCGTGATTTCTGTATTTTATGTGGACATCCTATTGGTGAAAATCTTATTGGTCGTACTCGCCCTCTACAAACATTATTATTTCATAAAAAAAATTAAGACAATTGACCGAAACGGTACGGAAAAAAGAGCGTTTTGAACCTTCAAATAACGGGTCCTAACTGCAATAAGAGAGTTGCTTCGGTAGCTCTTTTTCTATTGGAGCTAACTGGACAGGAAAAGGGTAGGGAATCATGAAAAAATATTTAGGGGTTATATCGTTTGCTTTAATGAGAATGGTATTCCAGGGTAATGGATTTTAAAAAGTTTATTCAACAAACAGGTACATAAGTTGAGAACCAGAGCGCCGAATGGTGGTTTTTTTGCTAATAATGGGTGCGTTAGCTGAAGGTTAGAGCGTCTTTAAGGCAGCTTTTTCTTATGGGACTATCGCGGCAGATTAGTTAAACAAGCTATGATGAACCAACTGAATACTTAATGGAAAAAGGAATTTTTGACGGTTGTGTGAACAGGTAGGATTAGCAACTAGACATAAAGAATACCTATTTATAAAAGGGGGCTTCTTTAATGGAAAAAGAAAAATTACTAGCTGTGAAATGTTCGTGCTGCAAAAAAGAATTAGACGCAATAGACTTGGTCATCATAAATGAATCACTTCAGCTGACGCATATTCAATGCCCTTATAAAGGAGAAAAAGCAATAATTGATGTAGGATATTTTAATGATGTATTCCGACAATACCTGATCTGTACTCATGAAAAAGCCCCTATAAGTGGGGGGATGTAAAGTCCATAGCTTTGCATTTTTAGCAAAAACTTTGTTAATTCGGTTCTATAAAGAGCCATGTCGATCAGTTCTTATGGAACAAAAGGTGCAGGATAGTTCAACAAACGTAGTGGCTGGAACCGTTTTCTTCTGGGGTACCGCCAAAAAGGTCGGGCAAATACTGCCCGACCTTTCAACTATACTCCACGACATAGATAATGGGATATTAATAATTAGAAACTATAAATATCATTCCTCAATATGTATGTAGATTAGCTTTACTTTGCAAATAAGTGGTTGCCTATTCTAATGACTGTTTCCCTTGTGAAAATCCATTCATCTGTTGCCGACAACGGATTATAATAATAAACAGAACCATGAGTAGGATCCCAACCTTGTAATGCATCAATAACAGCTCGATAAGAATGGCTATTTGGGGTCAAATAATATTGCCCATCATGTACAGCTGTAAAAGCATTTGTCTGGAAAATAACATCGTAAGTATTTTTAGGAAAACCTGACGTTGACATTCGGTTCAAAATTACTGCAGCGACAGCTACTTTTCCTTCATAAGTTTCTCCTCGAGCTTCTCCATGAACAACCCTGGCCATCATTTCAATACTATTTAATTTTTGTTGTGTTTGGTTTCCAAAAACTCCATCTGGCAATATTCCAGAATCTAGTTGAAGTTGTTTCACCGCATGATCAGTAATTGAACCATAATACCCTGTTGGTTGCCTGTTAAAGTAACCCATTTCCTTTAAATTTTCTTGTAAGTCATAAACTGCTTGTCCTTGACTTCCATTGTGTAAAACTTCTTGAGCAAAGATTGAATTGGGTATAAGAAACATGAAACAAATAAAAATAACAAACGACATTTTTTTTACATTTACCATCAAGTAATACCACCCTTCGATTCATTTTCCTACTATTCTACCTTATCATACAAGAAAAATAGATTTATATTACATTATTACTATTTTAAACCAAAATTTTAGGGGGTCTTCAGACAAATTCATCTGTTTTCTGGGTACCGTCTATCGCCATCAAGCTTAGTAAAAGGATTATACCCAAAACGAAAAATTAAGCTATATGCTGTTGAAGATAGCTTTTTTCGTTTTGGGGCGTAATGAAATTTTAACTTGATGGGGTGCTACAAGACCCCTTATGGAACTATCGAGGCAGGATAGTTCAACAAAACATCGAGAGTCATAAAGTTACAAGTGGAACCCTGCGTAACACACATGTACTTAGACGGTGCTGACAAATGGCAGTCTGTTATAGGATAATGGTGATATATATTTGATGGGCAAAATATTAGGGGGAAACTCCCTATAGAAGGATGTGCTTAACGATGAATGTAGAAATGGTCATGCAGGAGCTTGAAGCCCTAGGCAAGGAACGAACTAAAAAAATGTACATATCCAATGGTGCGCATGAGCCGCTTTTTGGCGTGGCGACAGGCGCCATGAAACCAATTGTAAGGAAAATTAAAATAAATCAGGATTTAGCTGAAGAGCTTTATTCGACAGGCAACTATGATGCCATGTACTTTGCAGGCATCATTGCAGACCCAAAAGCCATGACTGAGTCTGATTATGATCGTTGGATGGATGCTGCCTATTTTTATATGCTGTCCGATTATGTAGTGGCTGTAACTTTATCGGAGTCAGATATTGCACAAGAAGTATCCGATAAATGGATTGCAAGCGGTGAAGAGCTGAGAATGTCAGCGGGCTGGAGTTGCTACTGTTGGCTATTGGGGAATCGAAAAGACGTTGAATTTTCAGAAAGCAAAATTTCCGATATGCTGGACCTTGTGAAACATACGATTCACGAATCGCCAGAACGAACGAAATCCGCTATGAATAATTTTCTATCCACCGTGGGGATTTCCTATTTGCCGCTCCATGAAAAGGCAGTCGAGACCGCAAAGGCAATAGGGAACGTAGAAGTCAAACGGGACAAGAAAAAAAACAGTTTTCTAAATGCATACGAAAGTATTCAAAAAGAAGTCGGTAGAGGAAGGCTTGGTTTTAAACGCAAGCATGTAAGATGTTAAGATTGGTTTTGCAAAATGAAGGGTAATTTCAATGAAGGAGGTTGCTTAGGCAGCCTTTTTCTTTGTTGATGAACCAATACACACTAAATGTGGGGTGAATGATACTTGAAGTCATTTCAACTAAACGAAAAAACAAGATCCTTTTTAGCGGAATATCAATTATTTGAAGATGATTTGATACAACAAGTGCAGTTGCAGCACCGTTTGGAATTAGTGGCGGCATTTGGGATCCAAAAAGGAATGCGTGTATTGGAAATAGGTTGTGGTCAAGGGGATACAACCGTGGCAATAGCAGATGCAGTAGGTGAAAGCGGATCTGTTGTCGCAATAGATATTGCCAGTCCCGATTACGGAGCACCGTTAACATTAGGTCAAGCAACAGGACGCATAAAGAAATCTTCATTAGGAGAACGGATTGACTTCCATTTTGAAATGGACTTTGATTTTTTTGAATCACCCATCCCATTTGATGTAGCTGTATTATCCCATTGTTCATGGTATTTCAAGCAACCAGAGGATTTATTGAAATACTTTAAAAAGATTCGCGGATTGGCAAAACAATTATGTTTTGCAGAATGGGACCTCGACTTCACCTGCCTTTCTCAACGTTCCCACTTTTGTGCAGTTTCCATTCTTGCACTGCATTCAAACTTCGTAAAGAGTGAAGGAAATATCCAAAACTTATTTCATAAAACTCAAATTCTCCAGCTGCTCCAGCAAGCAAATTTTAAAGTGATAAAACAACTTACAGTCGATGCAACATTTTTGCAGGACGGTCAATGGGAAAAAGATTATGCAAATAGTATCCGTGCAGAATTTATTAAAGTCCCTAACATGATACAAACGTTAATTACTGGTTATTATGAACTGATGAACACTTCGAATGGTAAGGAGAAATCATTAAATAGCTTCGTTGTTTGTGCAAAGTAATAACTGTATTCAAATGAATTCAAGGTCCAGGGCAGCCTAATGGGTTGCTTTTTTTGCTTACTAAACTAACGGGGCATCATGACCGACATCCACCTCCTGAAAGATTGAACGAAGGAATGTAGTAGCACCGACTCAGAAAGACATGTGAGGGGTGATCTCCATGAGATATGTGGGTCTCTCACTCGATGTTTTAGATAATGGGGGGAATGGCCGTGTAACCCTCCGAAGAAAGTAGTTTCTAGTGAATTAGCTCAACTTTTTTCGGAATGGTTTATGGTTTCGTTTGGTCGACTTGATATTTTAGCTTTATGTGCATGAGGTAGCAGCATTACGAGGGAAAAATACTCTTAGCAAATTTAGAAATTAATAAAGCAAATTTCCCCTAACCTATAGGGGCTGGCCAACAGTTTTCCATCCGAAAATGGGACAAGCATAGGAAGAGGACAAAAAAGGGTATTTTTGCCTTGGAGTGGGTCTTAAGTCTGGAATTGGACAACGGAAAGCACCTGGAACGGGCCATATGTAGTGGGTTGTTCACGCCTTACTCAGTGAACGAGCTCCTTTAGAGTTTTGTATTGTGAATTTTCAAAAAATGATATTGCAAAATGGAAACAATTCAAATAAAATCTATTTTAAGGTAAATACTTTTTTATTACCTTAAAATAGATTTGCAATTGAGCTAATCTATGTGGGTTAAGCTAATGTGTCCTACTGTTTTATGGATTTTGTAACCATTAGGTAAATTTAGCTTCTCAAATGAACGTAAAAATTTGAAAGGAGTTAATTATTTTAGGCACAGTACTAAGCTATCTATGTTGGCGAATAATAATATACCCCATTAAGAGAGAGGGAATTTCATGAATCAAGAACGATATTTGAAAAAGAAAATGGGCTTTTGGTCACTTACTGCATTATCTCTTGGAGGAATTATTGGATCAAGTTGGCTTTTTGGACCATGGAATACGGCAAAAATGGCTGGACCAGCTGCTATTATGTCTTGGATTATTGCTGCATTCGTCATTACTCTTATAGCTCTTGTTTATGCTGAATTAGCAAGGGTCAGACCAGAAACAGGTGGTTTAGGTCGTTATCCCCTTTATTCCCATGGAAAATTGCTTGCTACAGTGACTAGTTATTCGATTTGGCTTGGCTACTGCGCCACTGCACCCGTTGAATCATCGGGAGTTATTCAATACGCTAACGAGTTTTGGCCAGGCCTATATGATATATCTAAGGAGCAACTAACGACAACAGGAATTCTAGCATCGACTGTTTTAATGGTATTTTTTGTTGTGGTGAACTATTTTGGCGTGAAATTATTTGCGGTCACGAACACCATTATCACCACGATTAAATTTATAGTCCCTGTCCTAACCATCATTGCTTTTTTTATGACAGGTTTTCATGAAGAGAATTATACAAGTCATGGGTTTGCGCCTAATGGCTATGGCGCAGGATTAAGCGCAATCTTAACTAGTGGTATATTTTTTGCCTATACAGGATTCGGAAATGTGGTAATGATGAGTGGCGAGGTGGTAAACCCAAGACGGAATATTCCACTTGCTCTTATCACATCGCTGTCAGTCTCGGCAATTTTATATGTTTTACTTCAAATCGTTTTCATAGGAGCCGTACCGCCGGAAATGCTAGCTAATGGTTGGAGTGGAATTAAATTTGACTCGCCATTTGCTAATTTAGCACTGATGGCGAATATGGTTTGGCTTTCTTGGACCATTACAGCGGACGCAATGATTTCCCCAACTGGATCAGCACTTGCTTATACAGCAGGAACTTCAAGACATGTTTTTGGAATGGCGAAGAGTGGATTCCTCCCTTCTTATTTCGGAACCATTAATAAAAGATTTGGAGTTCCAACACGTGCACTTACTCTTAATTTCCTAATCGGGTTGCTTTTCTTGTTTCCTTTAAAGAGTTGGACTGCGATAGTTGCAATTGTTGGAGCAATTGGTATTTTCAAATACGCTTCAGCATGTGTCACGGTAATGGTGTTTCGTAAGGTTGGTTTGACAAAAGACAACGGTATCCCAGGCATGAATTTTATTGCTCCTTTAGCCTTTATATTTGCCACTCTACTTATTTATTGGACAAATTGGAGTAGGGTTCAACTTGCAATTTGGGGATTGGCAATTGGAATTGTTGGATATTTGATTACTCATTTTATCAATAAACATAAATCGGTAGAAATCCTAGGTGGGATCTATCTTGTTATTTATATTCTGATGCTCGTTGGGATATCATCAATCGGAAATTTTGGTGGTAAAGGTATTATTCCAGAGCCATTTATGTCTTACATCGTGGCAATAATAGGGTTCATTTTTTACTATTTTGCTGTTTATAACGGTGTTTGGTACATGCGAAAAAAGGGGAACGTCCAAGAATTGCAAGATATGGATAACACGGATATTTAAAATCAATTTCATTTTACAAAAGGAGAAATGGTTATGAAGCTTTGGGGTGGACGTTTTAGAAAAGAAGAAAATAAATTAATGGAAGACTTTAATAGTTCTCTTCATGTTGATATGAGACTTTATTCTGAAGATATTAAAGGGAGTATTGCACATGTGAATATGCTTGTGAAATGTGAATTGCTTACCAATGAAGAAGGAGAAAGCATTATAAAGTCTCTTCTTTCTATATTGGAAGATATCGAGAGCGGAACATTAGAGATCGAAGGCGATTTTGAAGATATTCATAGTTTTGTTGAAACAAAACTAACAGAACGAATAGGTGAAACAGCAAAAAAACTCCATACAGCAAGAAGCCGAAATGATCAAGTTGCTTTAGATATCAGGCTTTACGCAAAAAATAAGGCGTTAGAAGTGATCGAGTATATTGAAGAGCTTCAAAATAACCTGGAAGAAAAGGCAAAAGCAAACAATGTGATTATGCCAGGATACACCCATCTACAGCGAGCTCAAGTAGTAACTCTTAAGCACCATTTAATGGCCTACTTTAATATGCTGGATAGGGACAGAAAAAGAGTTCTTAATGCAATCGAAATTATGAACGAAAGTCCACTGGGGTGTGGAGCATTGGCAGGGACGACTCATAATATAGACCGAGAAATGACAGCGGCGGAGTTGGGTTTTTCAAAACCTGTAAACAATTTCCTCGATGGTGTTAGTGATAGGGATTACCTTCTAGAATTAATGTCTAGTTTTTCGATCATCATGATGCATTTAAGCAGATTAAGTGAAGAACTGATTTTATGGAGTAGCCAAGAGTTTAAATTTATTAGTATTGATGATGCATATTCTACAGGTAGTAGTATTATGCCTCAAAAGAAAAATCCTGATGCAGCAGAGCTTATAAGGGGGAAAACAGGACGAGTATATGGTTCTCTTACTTCGCTTTTAACGACGATGAAAGGGTTACCATTGGCTTATAATAAAGATATGCAGGAAGATAAAGAACCATTTTTTGATGCATTGGATACAGTATTGTCTTGTCTGGAAATTATGTCCAATATGATTTCTACCATGAAGGTGAATACTGAAAATATGAAAAATGCTGTAAAATATGGCTTTCTCAATGCAACAGAAGTCGCTGATTATTTAGTCAGCAAAGGGGTTGCGTTCAGAGATGCCCACAGCATTGTTGGTTCTATTGTCATTTATTGTGAAGATCATAATAAATCAATAGAAGAGTTGACTCCGGAAGAATTGATGAGCTTAAATCCATTAATTGAAGGGGACTTATATGACTTTATTGATTATCAAAATATATTAAATAAAGGCATTAAGGTGAATTTATTAAAATAATCTAATTTTCTCCAATTGAAGAGCTATAGCATAGAAGATAAGTACGATCTATGCTAATAGCTCTTTATTTTTTTTAAAACATATAATCAAACTCCCCCTTTAAATCAAGAGATACAATGTCTTGTGATAAATGTTTTTCCAATAGAAGAAGGATTAAACTTTAATTTCCTCCATTTTAAAGATAAGATTAAAGTAATTATGTTTTTGAACTAAGGAGAAAAATATGTATAAAATTGGGGTAGTTGGTCCTAATTCATCAGTTGAGCGCATTATTAATTTAGGTAAAGAATATGAGTCGATCATGGAATTTAAAGCCTACCCATATGAGGATTTCAGAGAAACTGAAAAAATAGTTTTGGAATTCAACAAAAATGTGGATGTCTGGTTTTTTTCAGGCCAAATTTCATATATGGTTGCAAAAAATACTGTGGGAATAGGGGAAAACCTATTATATATCGATCATACTGAATCAGGCATCTATAAAAGTCTTTTGCATATGGGATATTTTCAAAAGGAGTTTTTGAGTAAAGTAAGTATTGACGAAATAACTACAACCCATTTAGAGCAGGCGTTAAAACAAATTGATATTACTCCAAAAGAAATGTATATAAAAAACTTCAATATCGATTCAAGCACGGAAGAATTAATCGCATTCCATCTTGATTTATGGAAAGCCGGAAAAACGGAAGGTGCACTAACTTGTTTCGAAGCTGTATATCTAAATTTAAAAAAAGCAGGTGTACCAACCTATCGAATATCTACAACTGATATGGAAATTCGCCAATCATTAAGAATTCTTGCAGAAAAATCGAGAACTTTTTACTTTAGAGATACCCAAATTGGTGTTCAAATTATTGAAATTGAACATTTTGATAAAATATTTGAGAAAGCTAAAAGCTCGTATCATCTGCAATTTTTAGAGATAAAATTAAAAGAAACTCTTCTTAAATTTTGCGAACAATTGGAGGGGTCATTAGTTGAGAAGGGAAACGGCCGCTACTTTATCTTTAGTACACGGGGTACAATCGAATCCAAAATAAAAGATTTAAAAGATACTGTTTTTCTGTTGTCAAATGAATCCAATGCTACTGTAACTGTAGGTATTGGATATGGGCAAACACTTCACTCAGCAGAAATAAACGCTCAACGTGCCATCCAACTTTCAAAAGAAAAGTCAGACAAGGGCATCGTCATTGTACAAGAGGACGGAACAATGATTGAGTCTGCAGGTGAAGAGGAAGAATTACGTTTTTCTTACCGGATAGATGACAAGAATTTTATGGAAAAACTAAAAAAGGCTAAAATAAGTGTGAAAAATTATAATAAATTGTATGCTTTAGTCAACAGAATGAAATTGAAAGATTTTACAATAAAAGATTTAACAACACATCTCTATTGGGATGAAAGCAATGCACGGCGCATTGTAGTAAGTTTATGTGAAGTTAACTTAGCAGAAATCATTGGTGAGGAATCTTATTCTTCTCGAGGAAGACCGAGTAAAATTTATCGTTTAAAATAAGACCCATTTTCGGGTGTTTTTAGACTTTCAGCTTTTATCCCTTCTGGCAGTATTAAACTAGATCTTAAAAACTTCCATGAAGTAAACGAAACACTAGATAGCTCGACTATTTAAAGGCATCCATTACAGGTGCCTGATTTTTTTTGTGGACCTTAAAACAGTGTAAGCAACTGAATAAGGAATCACAAGAAAATCCATTTTGAACAATCCTTTTTCAAAATGGATTTTTTTATTTACGCTAATATGGGGGTTAAAGAGGACACTTTGATTAATCTTTATTTCAAAGCTACAGCAGTTAAAACATTTCATTAACTTCCCATGATTCGACTATTTGATGCGCCATCCTTGGATCATATCCTTTACCCATCAGATAGGCAATAGCTGCAATTTCCATCATTGCATGTGGGACAGATGTTTTTTGAGCTTCGTTTAAACCATACTGTACCCAAGGGCCAACCTGTGACAATGTTTCTTGTTTGAGATGGTGCGGGTTAGTGTAAGAAGGATACACAATATTACATCCTTTCAAAAATATAGATAAATATCACAATCCTATTTTATGCACCTTAACTTATCCCGTGTTCGATATTCTCTAATTTTATAGATAAAAGTTATGGGGCAAAGGATGTTCTTCTTCAACAATGGGTGGAGGGTAGTTTAAGTGGAAAATTTCACAAGTGTTTCTAACTAAAGTATTGTAACTTCTTCGAAAAGAAACAATCAACCTAAAAGTGAATTTTTTGAAATGGGTCAAACTAGTGGTATCGATTGATAGATTTATGAAAAAACGTTGACAAAGTCCACTAATAACAATAAAGTATTAGTGGATAAAGTCCACTAAAAGGAAGTGAATCATGAATATAAATAAAAATACCATGGCTGATATCCGGCAATTCAATCGATTTTATACAAATATACTTGGTGTGTTGGATAAGCATATATTGGATACCGGATATTCTTTCACTGAGGCACGGGTCATTATGGAAATCGGTTTGATGGAGCAGTGTATAGCAAACAACTTAGTTGATAAACTGGAAATTGATCGCAGCTATATGAGCAGAATAATTAACAAGTTAAGAAAAGATGGACTGGTTATGAAGGAACACTCGACCTTGGATAACAGAACGATTCTGATTCGGTTGACTCCAGAGGGGATGACTCTTTTTAACCAGCTTAATGAAAGATCTGATGAACAATTAGTGAGATTATTCCAAGGATTATCACAAAATGAAATTAAAGAAATCCATGCTTCTATGATGTTCATTCAGAAGAAATTGGATGGTTTGGGGAGATTAAAGGATGATACGTTTTGAAAATGATTATACAGAAGGTGCCCATAAGCGAATTCTGAACCGATTAATAGAAACCAATGAAGAACAAACACCCGGATATGGAGTGGATGAACACTGTGAAAAAGCGAGAGCTTACATTCGAAAAGAGTGTGATGCCGCGAATGCGGATGTACACTTTTTAGTGGGAGGAACACAGACGAATACAACTATCATCGCTTCAATTTTGCGGCCGCATCAAGGGGCGATTGCTGCAATCACCGGGCATATCGCGGTACATGAAACAGGCGCAATTGAAGCAACTGGCCATAAAGTGCTTACTTTGCCGAGTGATGATGGAAAAATTCAACCTGAACAGGTGAAAGAATTATATGATGCCCACTGGAATGATGTTACCCATGAGCATATGGTACAGCCAGGCTTGGTTTACATTTCCAACCCTACAGAAAATGGAACGACTTATAGTAAAGCCGAATTGGAAGCATTAAGTGAAGTTTGCCGGGAATGTAGTTTGCCATTGGTATTGGATGGCGCCAGATTAGGGTATGGCTTGGCTTCGAAGGACTGCGATTTAACCTTGGCTGATGTTGCAAGGCTATGTGATGTGTTCTATATAGGGGGAACGAAGGTTGGGGCAATGTTTGGTGAAGCGGCAGTCATCATGAATGATGCCCTGAAAAAGGACTTCCGCTATTTCATCAAGCAAAGGGGAGGAATGCTCGCTAAAGGGAGACTATTGGGGATCCAGTTTGAAACCTTATTTGAAGACGGCCTATACTATGAAATTTCTAAACATGCCGTGGAAATGTCAATGATGATTCGGGAAGCATTTGTTGAAAATGGATTTTCATTACGATATGATTCCACATCAAATCAGCAGTTTCCCATCTTGCCGGAAGATGTAATGCAGGAATTAGGTAAAAAGTATTCATTCTCCTTCTGGGAAAAAGTCGATGCTACACACAGTGCTGTGAGATTTTGTACCAGTTGGGCTACGAAAAAAGAACATGTTGACATGCTCGTAGAGGATATCAAGGCAATAAAAGGAGAAAAAAATGGCCACGATCGAGTTATATTTAGAGAATAGTTATCTAAAAGAATGTTCGGCAAATATTGTTTCAATACAAGACCGGTTTGTTGTGTTCGATCAAACCATTTTTTATCCAGGCGGCGGTGGGCAGCCCTGTGACCGGGGAATCATAAAACAAGGTGATGAAACTTATAAAATATTAACAGTAAAAAAAGTAGATGGTGAAATCATTCATGAATTGGAACGGCCATTAAAGGACATTAATCAAACGGCAAAGATGCAGATTGACTGGACTTGGCGGTATCAGAATATGCAGTATCACACATTATTGCATGTCATTTCAGGTTATTTTTTTCAACATTACAATGCTTTAGCTACAAGCAGTCAAATTGAAAAAGAACATGCGAGATTAGAGCTGTCTTTTTCTCCTGACATAATGGAAGAAATACCATTCGATCAATTGGAACAATCGATAAAGAAGATACTGGCACAACCCCATAATGTTTACACGAAAACAATTAGCAGAGCTGAAGCAGAGCAAAAAGAAGGGGTTATTAAAACGGTCATTAACTTACTTCCAGCTTCTCTTAACAAAATTCGAATCGTTCAAATAAATGATATTGATGAGCAAGGATGTGGCGGAACCCACGTCAGCAACACGAATGAAATTAAAGACTTTTCCATTATGAAAATTCAACAAAAAGGTCCCACGAAAAAAAGGATTAAAATTCAATTTTTGGGATAAGTTCTGCTAATGAAAAGTATGGACTCCATATCCTTTGAAGTCGCCAATTATTTTTAGTTGGTGGGAGTTTATCGAACCTAAATATAAATCCAAAAAAAATCATTTTGACAGGAACAGATTGAAATAAGGTACAAAGTAAATAGGGCTTTTAACATGAGAGTTGTTCTGGCAGCTCTTTTTTTTTTGGAGTTAACTGGGCAAATAGCGACTTTAATTTTTAAAATTTACATGCAATAATTGGGACATTCGTTAAAATAACTAAAAAGTAAACGAGGGGGAGTCTGATGGAGAGGATTAATTATTCTATTGTTGATGTGTTTTCAAATTTAAAATATACAGGAAACCAACTCGCGGTTTTTAAAAACGCTGGGAATATTCCGGATAAAGAAATGCAACAGATAGCCAAAGAAATTAATTTTTCCGAAACTACCTTTATCTTGTCTGATTCAAAAAATGATGGCGGTTATGATGTCCGGATATTTACACCTAATGAAGAGGTTCCATTTGCTGGACATCCGACTATAGGAACTGCATATATCATTCAAAACGAAGTATTAGAAGCACCATTGGATAACATTATTTTAAACTTTAAAGGTGGACAGATAACAGTATCATTCAATAATCAAGAAGAGCTTCTATGGATGAAACAAAATCAACCAACTTTTGGCCGGATTTTAGATACAGATAAAATTTCTGAAGTTTTAAATATACATAAAGAAAACATGGATGATAGATTCCCCATTCAAGAAGTTTCGACGGGACTTCCAGTGCTTGTTGTCCCATTAAAATCATTGGAAGCCGTTAAAAAAGTAAAGATAAATAGAGAAAAATATTTTGAGTTAATTGAACATATGGATGCAAAAGCCATTATGGTTTTTTCTCCAGAAACATATGATTCGAAAAATGATTTGAATGTTCGCGACTTTGCGGACTATTATGGTATTCCCGAAGATGCAGCCACTGGCAGTTCTAATGGATGTTTAGCTGCTTACTTAGTTAAATACGGGTATTTTGAAAGAAGTGAAATAGACATTCGCGTAGAACAAGGATACGAAATCGAAAGACCTTCTTTATTGTTTTTAAAAGCAAGTGATGATAATGGGGAAATCGACGTTCATGTTGGAGGTAAAGTAGTGAAAATTGCTCAAGGTGAATGGTTTCTTTAATAACCTGACCTTTTCAACTGACAAATGCTTTACTTCAAAACAGGGAAGGTTGCTGAGGCAGCCTTTTTCTTATTGAACGAACAGGCATACTTACCGATAAACCAATCGATTTAATTTGAAAATGAATGACAATTAATGGGGAGAGTCCCACACAAAAGGAGGTCTTCCAAATGAATAAAGAATCAGTACTGATCGTGGAAGACGAAGAAAAGATCTTAAGACTGCTTGAATTGGAGCTTGAAATCGAAGGCTATCAAGTCGGAAAGGCAATGGACGGCAAGGAGGCCCTTGAGGCATATCAATCAAGAAAGTGGGATTTGATCTTATTGGATGTGATGCTTCCGGGTATAAGCGGGATCGAGCTGCTTCGGAAAATTCGAACGAAGAATAATATCACTCCTGTCATCCTGTTAACGGCAAAAGGCTCGGTTGAAGATAAAGTTTCCGGTCTTGATCTCGGCGCGAATGACTATATCACCAAACCTTTCCAAATTGAGGAATTGCTTGCCCGAATTCGTGCGGTTTTAAGAATGCGGCCTGCGGCACCTTCAATGGAAGCTGAAATCGGTGGATGGCTAAATACTGCCGATTTAAAAGTGAATGTCAAAACACGCGAGGTCATTAGAGGTGATAGTCATATTGAACTAACGCCAAAGGAGTATGATTTACTTCTTTATTTACTGAAGAATAAGCGTCAGGTGCTAAGCCGTGATCAAATTCTGGGAGCGGTTTGGGGGTATGATTTCCAGGGAGAAACAAACGTGGTGGATGTGTATATCCGATATGTTCGCAAAAAGCTCGAACATGGCTTTGAAACGCCGCTCATTCATACCGTAAGAGGCGTTGGCTACGTCATGAAGGAAGCAAAATGAGACTTCGCAAGAAAATAAACTTATATACTGCGGTGTTATTCATTTTCCTGCTGCTTTTGATGAATGTTTCCATTTATTTTGTTTTCAGTAATCTGATGATGGTGAATGAAATGAATCGTGCGAAAGCGGAGACGGGGAAAATTGCCTTTGATGTTAGTGAAAATGTTAATAATATATCTCCAAATGATTTACTTCGAGCCTATCTGCCTATAGATGGCATGATTGGTATCGTAATCGAAGGTCAGCGAAAAGGAACAGCTGTTACATCCAATTCTGAAAAACAATTAAGCAATCGAAATAGCAGCTTTTACCCCGGTGAGAAGAGCGAGATCATCACTTATCAGCAGAAAAAGTATGTATTCGTTTCAAACCCGATCGTTTGGGGGGATGGAAGTGTAGTTAATCTTCAAATCACCAAAA
Source organism: Peribacillus sp. P4_D6 (assembly GCF_056401795.1). NCBI lineage: Bacteria > Bacillati > Bacillota > Bacilli > Caryophanales > Bacillaceae > Peribacillus > Peribacillus sp. P4_D6. The sequence continues at coordinate 24,874 of NZ_JBFUIQ010000014.1, read as the reverse complement.
GCATGTCAGCAACCGAAGAAATGCTCGCTGTTCTGCGCATCGTATTAATCGCTGTAACCATCATTGCCATGATACCTGTTCTGATATCAAGCACTATTCTTAGTAACTTCATCGCCCGTCCGATTCGATCGATGATCGATACGATGAAGGAAATTCAAACTAGCGGCCAATTTAAGCGGCTTAGCCTAGAAGAAAAATCAAAGGATGAGCTTGTGGAAATGGGAAAAACGTTTAATCACATGATCGATTTACTGCAGGCCAACTTCGAAAAACAGGAGCAATTCGTATCGAATGCTTCACATGAATTAAAAACACCGCTAACTGTCATCGAAAGCTATGCAAGCCTTTTGAAGAGAAAAGGGTTGGAGCGTCCTGATTTGTTTGATGAATCCATAGAAGCCATTCATTCTGAAGCCATTAGAATGAGAGAGATGACAGAGCAAATGCTCCTGCTTGCAAAGCATCAGGAAAAATGGAATATAGAGAAGGAAAACGTCAATCTGACCGATATCATGGCAGAGTTAGCGAAAGTATATAAGAATGCGTACAATCGGACAGTGGAGATTTATAGTGGCGATGCAATTGAAGCAGTAACGGATGTTCAAAAGTTAAAACAGCTTTTGTTTATTTTTTTAGACAATGCCAGAAAGTATAGTGACGAGCTAATCTCCGTCTACATAGGACAAACAAGTAATGAAGCATATATCCGCATCGAAGACAGAGGGGATGGAATTCCAAAGGCTGAATTGCCAAAAGTGTTCGATCGTTTTTATCGTGTGGATAAAGCTAGAAACAGAAAGCAAGGCGGATCTGGATTGGGGCTTTCCGTGGCAAAGGAAATTGCTGATGCAATAGATGTGCGGATTGAAATGGACAGTCTCGAAGGCAGGGGAACGATCGTTACTCTTTTATTTAATTAAGCCAGAATGATGTTGGATGGGGGATACGATGAAGATTAGAAAAGTGCTGATACCAGCCGGATATATTCTCGTTTTTGGTCTGCTATCATTCGTCGGATTTCAATGGTGGGCTCCATCATTATCCGCGGAAAGTTTGACGAAAGAAGAAGTGAACCAGACAGCAAAGGATAAATTTCCTGGAACCATTATGAAGACAACGAAAAGTGAAGGTGAAGAATATCAGATTGAAATGCAGCTTGAAACCGGGGTCTATCAAATTAGGATGGATGCAAAAAGCGGGGAAGTCCGTTCTATAAAAAAAGAAACCATTGGTCATACAGCTGAAGCGACTACGGAAAAAGCACCCCAAAAGCTACTGACCCAAAACGAAATAAAGACGCGTATTTCCTCACAAGGTGACCTGGAACAAATTGATTTTGTACAGGAGAAAGACAACTCCTTTTATAAAGCGGTGGTAAATAAGAATAACGAAAAAATCACCTTGATACTCGATCCATATACAGGAGCTATAATTGACTCGACACTGGTGGCAGATAGTATCATTACAGAAAGCGAAGCAATTGCGATTGCCGAAAAACATGTAAAAGGAACAGGTGATGATACAGAATTTTATCAACCTCTAGATCAGACACCTTATTATTTGGTCGAAGTTGAATTGGAGGACGATCGAGACGCAGTCGTTCAAGTGGACGGCTACACGAAGGAAGTAAAAACAATCACATGGGAAGATGACGAAGAGAACGATAATGATGGCCCTGAATAAAATAGTGGCTCATAAGGGTTTACTAATCTAGACGTAAATTGAATAAAGCAAAAAAAAGGGTGATGCTATTAGCTGTCTAATATGCATCACCCTTTTTGGCTTTGGTGAGTAAGGAAAATGCAAAAAAAAAGAGAAGGAACTGTAATAATTCTCACCAATTTCTAATCCTTCTATCATTTAACTCTAATTAACTATCTCTAACATGGAATAAAGCACCAAATGATAAAACAGAGCCAAAGAAGTTAAGTGGATGAAAGGCATCTGGATTATTGTACATAAAACATTCCATCATATTTCTACACCTTAACAAAGTTTTGCAAAGAGAAAGGAGAATCAGTAATGTCAGTTATTTCTAGCATTCTGGATTACAACAAGACGTTTGTCGATCAAAACAAATATGAAAGGTTTCAAACGACAAAATATCCAGATAAAAAGATCGTCATCATAACGTGCATGGATACCCGGCTGTTGGAATTGCTTCCAAAGGCGATGGGGTTAAGAAATGGAGATGCGAAAATCATTAAAAACGCCGGAGCTATTGTTTCTCATCCATTTGGCAGCATTATGCGCAGTATCCTTGTCGCCATTTATGAGCTGAAAGTGGAGGAAGTGTGTGTGATCGGACATCACGGATGCGGTATGGTGGGGCTTCAATCCTCTTCACTGCTTGATGCCGCAAAGGAGAAGAAAATCAGCCAGGAGCAAATTGATATCCTTACAAACTCTGGTATTGATTTATCAAAGTGGCTGACAGGCTTTCAATGCGTTGAGGAGAGTGTAAGGAATAGTGTCCATTTGATCAAAAACCATCCATTATTACCGGATTCCATTGCCGTCCACGGTATGGTCATCCATCCCGAAACGGGTAAACTGGATCGAATCATAGATGGATATAGCAATATTGTCAGCAAGGAAGAAATGCATATCAAATAAAAGAAGGAGCGATAAAATGATGGGTTCTAGCAGGTTTGAAGGATATAACTTAGGCCATTTTCAGAAAGACCTGGTTGCCGGGGTGGTAGTTGGGATAGTAGCGATTCCTTTAGCGATGGCTTTTGCCATTGCTTCTGGAGTAAGGCCGGAATACGGACTGTACACATCGATTATTGCAGGAATCATGGTCTCCCTTTTTGGCGGATCGAAATATCAAATTGCAGGCCCGACTGGAGCCTTTGTCCCGGTCTTGTTAGGGGTGGTCATGCAGTACGGATATGAAAAACTGTTAATCGCCGGTTTCCTGGCAGGTATCATGATTTTTCTTTTAGGTGTCTTCAAACTGGGAAGATTCATCAAGTTTATTCCGCGTCCAGTTACCATCGGCTTTACAGCTGGAATTGCCGTGATCATCTTCTCGGGGCAGATTGCCAATTTCTTTGGACTCAGTAACTTAAAAAAAGAAGAGGTCTTTCTTTTAAATATGAAAGAAATCTTAGTGAACTTCAATACAGTGAATATCTATAGTGTACTGGTAGCTAGCATAAGTCTGACTCTCGTCATATTAACTCCAAAATATTTACCGAAAATCCCTGGAGCATTGCTGGGATTGATTGTATCAACTCTTGTCGCCAGCTTATTCTTTCCAGGTCAGGTAGCGACCATAGGATCGGCATATGGCGCCATTCCTAATGCATTGCCCCATTTTCAGTTTCCCCATATCACTGGCGGTCTGGTGATTGAACTCCTTCCGGCTGCTTTGGTCATCGCCATGCTTGGAGGTATTGAATCACTCTTATCTGCTGTAGTGGCAGACGGCATGACCAACAGTAAACATAACAGCAATAAAGAGCTGATGGGACAAGGATTGACCAATATGATTGCGCCTTTATTTGGAGGCATTCCGGCTACAGGTGCCATCGCCCGTACTGCGACGAATATTAAAAACGGTGCAGTCTCCCCCATATCAGGCGTGATTCATGGGTTGGTGGTATTGCTGGTGTTAGTAAGTTTGGCGCCTTATGCTTCGGCCATTCCTTTGGCCAGCATGGCCCCGATTCTTATGTTTGTCGCATGGAACATGAGCGAACGCAAAGAATTTTCGCATATTTTAAAAGCCAAAACGATGGACTCGGTCGTATTGCTCGTTACCTTCGTGTTAACCGTAGTGATTGACCTGACAACAGGCGTCGGGATTGGATTACTATTAGCCATTCTATCGTTCGTTAAACTGATGAGCGGTACATTGAAATTATCAAAGGTACTACCAGATCCAGCTGATAAACTAGTTAAACCAGAAATGGTGCATCAAGGTTCAAGCTGCCCGCAGATTAACATTTATACGATAGAAGGACCTTTATTCTTTGGCACAATCGAAAGGCTGCAAGAAGAAATCGAGGAAATAATGCGATCAAAACCAAAAGTCCTTCTATTAAGAATGAGCAATGTATCCTTTATCGATACATCGGGGGAAGCACTGCTAACCGACATCGTGAAGCAATTCAAGTTTCATAACCTACAAGTGCTGATTTCAGGAATTCAACAGGAACCTAAAGAAATGCTGAGAAAAACCGGATTTATTGAACTGGTCGGTGAGGAACAGTTCTTTTCCAGTACGGGAGATGCCATCAATAAAGCTTTATCCAAACTGGATGAGAACCGTTGTAAAGGGTGTAAACAGTTTTCATTTGCTGAATGTACCGCACTCTCACAGCAAGTTCAAAAGCCTGCGTTATTAAAACAAAGCAGAAAACGGGAGATAGGATTAACTTGATTTCCGTCAAGAAGAAAAGGCATCCGCTTTTGGCGGATGCCTTTCTCTTCAACTTCTTTTATTTCTGCTGCAAGATTTCGGGTTATTGAAATCATTAACACATCGAGCTTGTTCGCTCAGGGTTTTATCCTGACTATTTAATTGTATGCCACTAAAAACCTGATCCCAAATCGCCTCATCCCAAACTTGGTTAGGTACTTCTAAAACACAAACATTTTCTATGTTCCATGCTAAATCAGAAATACTTGTTGCATCATCCGAGGGGATTAGTATTAATACAGTAAATTCCTTTTCTTTTAACATGTCCTTCATTACTTGTTGAAACAAAGTGGCTTGCTCATATTTTGTTGACCATCTTACAAATAGGATTGAATCGCTATCTTTGATCGTTTCAATGAATCTTGCTATTCTTTTATCTAAGTTCTCTTTGAAATCAGGATATGTTTCAAACCATTCTTTATCAGGCAGGATGGGGAAATCGTGAACTGAAGTGACTTTATAATGGTTATCTCTTACAAAATAGGTATTTACAGCATTTATATCTATGTCATCGTCAAAATAAGTACCGGAACCATCTACTAAAGTCAAATTCTTCAATTCCATATATTCCTTGAACTGATTACTATATAGCCTGGCCACTTCTGCAAATGACTCGGTAAAGACCCAGTCAAGAGGCAAAGAAAATCTTCTTAAGCCAAGTCTTCTTAGGTTCAAAGCGGGAGTGCAAGCACTGCCTGAAGGAATGATTACATCATAAGATTTCTTGATTTCCGTTAATTTCACTATTAATCCCCCTTTCTATAACTATCCATACTATATTAGATGATAATTTTCTTTTTACTGATTGGACAAACCAAAAAAAGGCTTTATATCAGGCAATGCCAACATGAATATTTATAAATAGGTTCAGCGATCTTTTTTAGACAAAGCAAAACGCATGCCCTAATTAAGAGCATGCGTGAACGTTTATTCTTCTATGATATCCAACTCTTTCAAGGCTTCAAGCGTAATCGTTTTGGCTTTGCTTCCGCTGCCGTCCATGTTCGTTGCGAAGGCCCATTCCCCTTTGTCCGTTTCGATGTACCCCACATACCAGCCCAATCCCATGTCAGAAAGGCGTGTACCGGTTTTTCCGTGGAGGACATATGAGTCCGCTTCTTCATTGATCATGATTCTCTTTACGGTTCTCATATGCTGCTTATCGATAGGCAGCTTTTCCTCTACAAGCTTTTCCATGAATTGGACTTGTTCCCGGGCAGAAATCTTTATGCTGCTATCCAGCCAGAACTGATCGATCCCGCCGGAGATATCACGATTGCCGTAATCGAGCAGGTTCACATACTGCTGCATGTTTTCCGCCCMGATATCGCGGGCCATTGCTTGATAATACCAAATCACGGAATGCCTCATGGCTGAAGCAAGCGTATGATCTCTGTTCCAATCTTCAAATTCCCTGATTACGCCATCCCAGCGCTTCACTTCATATTCATCGCTCACCGCTTTTGTCTGTAAACCGATTAATGCATTCGCCACTTTGAATGTCGATTCTGGTGTGTAGCGTACTTTACTTCTCTGTTTATTATAGATAAATACCTTATCATTTTTTAAGTTTTGGAGTACCATCGTGCCTTCCGCACCATCGAAGGAATCCCCGATATCCAGTTCTTTCACCTTTTGATCGTTAGCACTTGCATGAATCGTGCCCATGGAACCAGTGACTAGCAGGACAAGAATGAAACATAACGTTTTGATTTTCATTACACACTCTCCTTTAAGGCATGGATTGATCGATCATCAAATAATTTCCATAAAATAGGTTGATAGCTAAAGTATACCTATTCCTGATGAAAAACGAAACCTTATTCTTGGACTCTATCTAGATAGTATCGATTAAGGAGGAATGCAGCGAGTAGCTAATGAATATATAAAGCAAACGATGGAATGGGAGGAATCTATCATGGAGGTTAACCAAAGAAAAATAAATCGTAATGAAAAAGAAATTACATACACACATATTGAAACCGGAAGTCCGGCCATTTGTTTTATGTTTTCAGGTGCAGGGTACACGTATGAGAAGCCGCTATTCTATTATTCGACGATGATCATGCTTCAAAATCAGTATGATGTCGTGCATATTCATTACGCCTACGACCAGGATATATTCAAGCATCCATTGGTGGATATCACAAAAGTGATCGTTAATGATATCAATCCCGTCATTACGGAAGTGCTTCAAAATCATGAATATCAAGGAACTGTGTTTCTAGGCAAATCACTTGGCACCATCCCCATCATCAACGGAATCATGAAAAGTGAGCGGTTTACGAATGCCAAAATGATTTTGCTGACGCCTCTATTGAAGTTCGATTCGATTTTTGATGGGTTATTGAGCTGCAATCATTCAGCACATATAGTTATAGGTGAAAAAGATCATCATTATATTCCAGATAAAATTCAAGCGATTGAAAATAAACCGAACATAAGCATGAATAAAATCCCTCATGCAAATCATTCCTTGGATATTGAACCTTTCGATACTTCAAGGACGATCATCGTGCTGGAAGGTGTAATGAATAGAATGGAAGAGTTTTTAAAAAATATAGGTTAGCGAAATACAAAGGGATTCAATCCAGGAGTAAGCAGGTGAAGAATGTTATAATAAGAGTATTGTAGTTTGGAGTTCTGAAAGGAGAAATGATGGTGGGAACCAATACATTTCATTCAATTGATGAATATATCATACAATTTCCCGAGGAAGTTCAGGAGATATTAAAAACGTTAAGAAAAGTCATAAAGGATGCAGCACCGGATGCAGAAGAGAAGATAAGCTATCAAATGCCTACCTTTGTTTTATATGGAAATCTGGTACATTTCGCTGCCTATAAAAAACATATAGGATTCTATCCAACTCCAAGCGCGATCTCTGCGTTTGAATCTGCCTTATCTGAATATAAATGTTCAAAAGGGGCCGTTCAGTTTTCACTAAACAAGCCAATTCCTTATGAATTAATAACCGAGATGGTTATATTTAGAGTGGAAGCGAACAAAAGGAAAAAAGCAGAAGGCAAATCTCAAAAGAAAAAATAGCATCGATTATTATCAGAATTCACAAAATGCTTAATATATGAGAGTATGAACTGCAAGGATTTTAGGACCGAAAGAGAAAGGTGGAAATAATATGTTCAAAAAATTATTCAGTAAAAAAGAAAGTGTGGAACAACTGCTTGCTCCTATAAACGGACAAGTAATAAAAATAGAAGATGTTCCGGATCCGGTGTTTTCCGGGAAAATGATGGGGGACGGAATAGCGATTCTTCCTGAGGAAGGGTTGGTCGTATCTCCAATCGATGCAGAAGTGATCCAGGTTTTTCATACTAAACATGCCCTAGGCCTCCGTACGAAGAATGGCATAGAATTGTTGATTCATATTGGCTTGGAAACAGTTAACCTTAAAGGCGAGGGATTTGAAGTCCATGTCGCAGAAGGGCAAAGGGTAAAAGCAGGAGACAAGCTTGTGACATTTGATATCGATTTTCTAAAATCCAACGCTCCAAGCATCGTTACTCCGATCGTTGTCACGAATGGCGAGCTGGTTGAAAAACTGGAAAAAACAAATAATACCCAAGCAACTATTAACGATACGGAGATCATGAGTGTTTATTTGAAATGAAAAGAAAGATTCCATGCTGACCTCTCCTTTTAGGCTGCAAGCAGGAAAATCGAAAATTGCAGCGAATAGTAGGTGAGTGAACAAATAAAATCAAGCGAGGGTGAATTGGATGGGAATTCAAGCAGAAAAGATTTTTGTAAACTTGCCTGTTAAAGATTTGGATGCCTCAATAGAATTTTTCACAAAGGTCGGTTTTGAGTTTAACGAGCAAATGACCAATGAAAATGCGACATGCATGGTTATAAGTGAGTCCATATATGTCATGTTGTTAGTGGAAGAATACTTTAAAACGTTTACCAAGAAGGAAATCCCTGATTCTGCTGCGAGTAAGGAAACCATCGTCGCCCTGTCCGTCAAAAGCAAGGAAGAAGTCGATGAGATCGTGAATAGGGCACTGGATGTTGGCGGAAAGCCTTTCAATGAAGCCATTGATCATGGTTTCATGTACGGTTGGAGTTTTCTGGATATCGACGGGCATTCTTGGGAAGTATTTTACATGGACGAAAGCGGATTTAATCAAGAATAAAAAGCAAGGCACAATCCTTCACGAAGGACTGTGCCTTTTTTAGCAATCTTAGCTGAATTTCATTCATAACAATACGGGGCTAATGTCCTTCCACTCATAAACCAATAGATTCAATTCAGCACCAGCTATTTTGATTTTTTTGGTTTTAAGCAATTCAGCACCAAATGCCTCATAGAAGTATCGAGATTTATTATCTTCAAGCACCTCAACGAAAATTGACTTGAATCCCAGTTCTTCGAATTTAAAAAATAATTCTTTGATGAGTTTCTTACCTATCCCCATTCTTTGTGAATTTTCGAGGATATATATCGCAGTTAAATCGCCCGAATCCTCAACTTGATTCGTCTCCCTTTTCCCTCCGCATATAAATCCTACTATTTTTCCTTCGTTATTTTCTGCGACATAAACATGATTGCCATTACTAGTTATATTCTTTATCCATATGTCTTTTCTTTTCTCATAAGAAAGTTCATCTAAAAAATCACTCGGCATTATATCTTTATAAGTGGTCCGCCAGCAATCCACATGGACTTTCGCTATCCCTTCCGCATCAGCCAACGTCGCCTCTCTTATTAGCATAGTGGTTCCTCCTTTTTTTTTAAGTTTGCTATACTTCTTATTTTTTACTAATATTATCCAAATAGCAACTAATCGGCCCAGTATATTCCAATAATTAACTTTGTATGTTACTATTTCCTATAGTTTGCTTAATGTGGGAGAAGGAATGAGATGAAACAGATTTTCCGTAGTAAAATATTTTATTTAATAAGCTTCTTGATTATCTTGGGGGGTGTGCTGGTTTTTAATAATGACGAAGAACCGACTGAGAAATTAACTGACGATGAATTTTTTACAAATTTAGCGGATAGAAAAGTGACATTTATGGAGGTGGAGCAGCGAAAAAGTGTGATTGAAATAAGCGGTCGGCTGGCAGGGTATGAAAAGGATCAATACTTTGTCGCGTCTGTCCCAAATAGTGAAACTTCGCTAGATAGAATGAATAATGCTGCAGAGGAACATGATATAGAAAAAATGGAGTTTACACCATACATAGAGGTAAGCGGATGGGTCACCCTGTTTACAACGACCGTTCCTTTCATGATCATTTCCTTCCTGTTTTTAGTCTTATTACTATCTAGAGTTATAATAAAAAGATAGTTTTCGACGATATATTCCCATTTTCGGAGATAAAACTGCAAGTTTCGTCGATATTTCTAGTGAGTTAGGGCTTCTGCAAAAAAAGAGATAAACCTTTAAAATGGTATTGAAGATTGCTGAATAGTTTGATAGAATAAAATAAATGAAAAAGACTATGTGCAACTGGCGAAACACGGATAACCGTGAGGGAACACATAGTGTCGTAGCCGTTCGCCTGGGCAGAGGTAAGGGATTTTATCCCTTGCCTCTTTCTGTATATTAACAGATAGTAAAGGTTTAAAGTCAATATTTTGAAATTTCAAAAACATCATAATCAAAAGAGGAGCAAACAAAATGAGCACAATACTTTTAGAAAAAGTCAAAACGATCAAAGCGTTAAATAATATTGCCGAAAGCGGGCTGAATGTTTTCAATAAAGGCGATTTTAAAGTCGACAATGACAGTGAAAACCCTGATGCGATCGTTCTTCGCAGCTTTAATATGCATACTATGGAATTCGGCGATCAGTTAAAAGCAATCGCAAGGGCAGGGGCTGGAGTCAATAATATTCCGGTCGACAAATGCACTGAGCAAGGAATTGTCGTTTTCAATACACCTGGGGCTAACGCAAACGCTGTAAAAGAAATGGTGCTGACGACATTGATGGCTTCATCTCGTAACCTTTTTGCCGGTGTGGCTTGGACAAAGACGCTTGAAGGCGAAGGGGAACAAATTCCGAAGCTTGTCGAAGCAGGAAAGAAACAATTCGTTGGTAAAGAAATCAAGGGAAAAACTCTTGGCGTAATCGGTTTAGGAGCAATCGGTGCACTTGTAGCGAATGACGCGCTTGATTTGGACATGGATGTCATTGGCTTTGACCCGTTCATCTCTGTTGATACAGCTTGGAACTTATCCCGCAATGTACAGCGCGCCATGACAATTGAAGAATTGTTTGCAGAATCTGATTATATTACAGTACACGTTCCATTAACTGACGACACAAAAGGAATGTTTAACCAAGAAACATTCAGCATCATGAAGCCGGGCGTACATATCTTGAATTTCTCACGCGGTGAGCTAGTGAATGAAAATGATATGCAAGCTGCACTTGAAAGCGGAAAAGTAGGCAAGTTCATTACTGACTTCCCGAATGAAAACGTGTTGAAAATGAAAAATGTCGTTCCAATTCCGCATCTTGGTGCCTCTACGCTAGAATCAGAGGAAAACTGTGCCATCATGGCAGCTCGTCAGTTGAAGAACTTTTTAGAAACAGGGAACATCAAGAACTCTGTGAATTTCCCGAATACTTCCCTTCCTTTTACAGGAAACCGTCGTGTGGCAACTTTCCACGAAAACGTTCCGAACATGGTTGGGCAAATCACGCTGGCTGTATCAAGCTTTAATTTGAACATCGCTGACATGGTTAACAGAAGCCGTGGGGGATATGCATATACGATCATCGACATTGATGGTGAAGTAAACGGCGATATCATTCCTGCCTTGGAAGATCAAATCAAACAAATCGAAGGCATCGTTACAACTCGTATCATCTAATTGGAACCAAAATAAAGCTGATAAATAGTGAAAGCCTCAATTCCTTTAAGGAGTTGAGGCTTTTTTAGGCTTTATTAATGAATTTGGAATAAATATTGGGGTGGTCATACTAAACATGGCTCATGTGTTAACAACCTAGGGGTTACAACGGACTCAGCCTGTGGGCAGATCGATACATTCAGTTGAAGTCCAAACATCTTCCACACGCATTGCTTAGCATCGAAATTCTCAAAATCCGTCATGCTTTCCTTCTGTGTTATCTTCATAATGTACAAAAAACATCAAGTAGATTGCGAATAGGAGATGCAAATAAAGTGGAACATCTTCATCATTTTGAATGACCACAAATATGTACATTCCATATAGCAAAATGGGAATGCTTAAAAGGATTCTGTGCTTAGTCACATGTCATCCCCCCATTTATCCTCAAATATCAATACATGAGCAACTTGAAAACCCTTTTCTTCTAGAAAATCTGCTAATTTCATAGCTTCATCCTCCTAATTAACTAAATATTCTGTCACTTCTATTAATACAATAGTATGAAGTACAGAGAAAATGCTGTCAATCTATATTCCATCTGTACTCATTTTAAGTTAACGGATTCATAAGTTATCAGCCAAAATAACCATCTCATATATAGGTAAAACGGTACCAAAACGGGGAAGCAATGCGATCAACTGAACGCAGGGAAGCAACGTGCTGCGAACCTGAATAATGGAATCACTTGTATGCCTCCTTGCCTACGTTCACTTCAGCGCATCTAAGTAAAAGAATCGCCCCTAATCCAGAGACGATTCCCTATCTTAAACACCCTTTCTACAAAAAAAAGGATGACCCTATATTGTTCTTCCCAAAAAATTCTGGTGCTGATGAAGGAAATTCGATGTTAAAAAAGCTCCTACAGGAGGCAATTGCCCGGTATACGCATTACCGCTAACAGGAAATGGATTCTGAGCTATATCTGTAGTGGCAATCCAAGATCCAGACTCACCTGCTTGCAGAGAGGGAGGCTTCATTAGAAAACGTCCTTGAAGAATGAAATGCCGAATTCTGCTCTGTTGATCATCAATTATGGTTAAGTTGCCAGAGAATGTGGCATAAGGTGAATCAAATGCGATTTGTTTGGTGTTTTCATTCCAAAATCCATTAATCGGAATGGGTCTGCCGCGAAAATTAACCGTACCAACCACCCTATTATCTATAATGGAATGAATGGAAAATGTGCCCCAAATAATCGCCAGCTATTGAAGAGTGGATACCCCATACAGATGGGAATGGAAAGCTAACCGAAGCAGTTCCCTGTGAAGTTACCAATGCCATGCCCTCCCTTAATGGTCGTTTATGTTCCGAGGAAGATTCCTTGTTTAAAGCAGTATATGCAGCATGAGCAGAATAATTTAATAAAGAAAGGTGAAGTACTGTAAATGCATTCTCTCAGATTCATAACAAATCCGATTTTCAATTGAAAACCGGATTTGTTATGAATCTTTTAATGATGATGTTCATGACTTTCTGCTTGTTTTTGGATTCCTTTTTGCAAGAATTCCAATTCACTTTCAGACAGTTTTCCAACGATGAATTGTTTTTGAGGCATAATGATTGAATCATCGTTACTAGCATGTACTTTTATATAATATAGGCCATCACTATCAAAGTTTTTACTTAAAGTATAAGTACCGTTTCCCTCTTCCTCAGCCTGTTCCATACTATATTTGAGCGAGCCATCTTGTTTCCATATCTCAAAATGAACAAAATCTGCGTTTTCAACCATTTGACCACCTTGAGTAAGCACAGCCTTTATGGTCTCCTGTGTATGAGCTGAAAAGGATGCTGGTATAATTATTTCGGCTTCAAGAGGTGTTTCTTCTTTGTATAGATCAGTGACATCCTTTTCAAGGGAACATGCACATAGCAATATGCTGAAAATAAAGATGAAAGAAATGCATATATTTTTTTTCACGGCAAAAGCCACCCTTTACATTTTGAATTAGGCATTCAAAAACTTTTTGACTGCAGATATTCTTTTAATGATCAACCAGTCGATTAGCCAAACAACAATAAGGGACAAACCAACCAATGGAAACAAAATTCCAAGCCCTATTAACAGAAATAGAAAGAGTTTCATGTTCTTTATTTGAGGAGCTTTTGGTGCACCTAAGCTTTTTTTCGGCTTTCGCTTCCACCATAAATAAAAACCGCTACATGCAACAAGCATGATTCCTAAACAAATAAGAAGGCTGATGATTTGATTAATCAAACCAAATTGAGTCCCTTTGTGCAAGGTAATTCCCCAAGCAACTATTTTCCCTATTAAACCGTAATGGTCATAACGATAATCAGCTAGAACTGCACCGGAATATTGGTCAATATGAATGGTAGCTTCATCTTGGGCTTTCGGTGGAAAAGCTGACAATGTATAAACGCCATCTGTCTGTTGTGGAATATTAATGCTATAACTTGGATGCATACCTTCACGATTGGCTATCGTAACTACATCATCAATGGAAAGTGGGAGAAAACCTTGGATATCTGAGAGTGGTACATCTAAATTTTCTGCTGCCCAAGGAACATCTGCAATGTCTTTTGTCTTAATTGAGGAAGTTGGAGCACTTCCTGTCCATATGGAAGGGGGGTACCCAGATCCGGAGTTGGTAGCTAACAATTGAAAATTATTTCCCCAAAAACCTGACCAAGGCAATCCTGTCATGATTAAAAATAACATGCCTGCAGTTATCCAAAAGGCAGGTACTGCATGTAAATCTCTTCTGAAAATATGTTTCCCTTTATTTAGTCTTGGAAAAAGAACACCAGAAAGACTTTGCTTCTTTTTGGGATACCATAAATAAAGACCAGAGACAATTAACACAACTGCCCAACACGCAGCTAACTCTACAATTCTATCTCCTAAGGTGCCAGCCATCAGCTCACCATGAATTTCCTCGATTTTATCCATAAGTCTGTCTTCATCTTTTAACTCTCCAATAGATTTACCTGTATACGGGTCCATGAAAATCGTAAGAGACTCTTTATTAGAAGTGATGCTTACTTCGCTCGAACGAGATGCATTTTCTCCGGGATGATATTTTGTCACCACTGCATCAGGGTATAGCTTCTTCACATTCTCAATCTGCTGAGATGCCGGCAATCTATCTCCTAGCGGTGTAACCCCTTGGTAGTCTTGATAAAGAACTTGTTCAATCTGCGGCTTAAATAAATAGATTGAGCCGGTAACTGCAAGAATAATAAGTAAGGGTGCAAAAATGATTCCAGCGTAAAAATGCCATCTCCATACTGTTCTATACAGAGAGGTGTTTGGTTGTTTAGTTTCCATTTATACAGAACCTCCGAGTCGTATTCACTATATAGATGATAAAAGAAAATTGTGAGAAAAATATGAAATTTATAAAAAAAGGAAGTTTGTATTTGTTAAAGAGTAATTAAGTCATATCAACTAAAAAGAACAACTGTAACTAAGGAGTGAACTTCCTGAGAAAGAGTTAGCAAGCAGTGGGGCAGGGAGGAATGGAGGGAAATGAGGTAGTTGTGGCGAAAGTAGTCTATAGAAATGTGTTGAAGATAGGAAGAGCAGCAAATGTGAACGGATCAGGTAAACTGCTAATGAACCGATGTTGAAGACAATCGCAATAAGAAAAGCAGTACTCTTGAAAGAAGAAATGGTATAAATCGAAAAAACTTTAAAGGAGTGACGAATATGCATAATAAGGATTGTTCCAAAAGGTGTCAGTGTTTCATCGTACCTAACTATATCTTAGAGAATTTGGCACAAAATGAAGTGGAAGAAGCACGGATCAGTTTAGCGAAAAGCCGTCAAATGCGCAGGCGCAGAATCTTTAAAGAATATGATATTGACGGTGTTATCGCTTTAACGGATGCAGGATCTGAACGGCAAGGTGAATCTGCCCGACATGTTTACGATTGCAAGGGGGGAACGAAACTCCGGCAGAATGAAGCAAGGAAAGAAGGAGATCGATCAAGTGCAGACCCTGTTGTTAACGCTGCATATGATTATAGCGGAGTTGTGCGTGATTATTTCAAGGATGTTTTGCACCGTAATTCAATTGATAACCAAGGTCTTGATCTCATTCTGAACGTTCATTATGGCAATAAATTCACGAATGCTTATTGGGACGGAGATGAAATGGTATTTGGAGACGGTGATGGGGTCATCTTTAGCAATTTTGCCAATTCACTCGATGTAATTGGACATGAATTGACACATGGGGTTACGCAGTTCACAAGTGGATTGGAGTATGAAGGTCAGTCCGGGGCATTGAACGAACATCTTTCAGATGTGTTTGGAGTTGCCATAAAACAATTTCACTTAAAGCAAACTGCAGGAGATGCCGATTGGCTGATCGGTGCTGATATAATGGGACCGACACTGAAAGGGCAGGCACTCCGTTCGATGAAGGCACCAGGTACGGCATTTGACAATAAGTTAATGGGTAAGGATATTCAGCCTGATCATATGAAGAACTTTTATAAGGGAGAACGCGATAATCATGGTGTCCATATCAATAGCGGCATACCAAACAAGGCCTTTTATCTAGTATCGATGGAAATTGGAACGGACAAAGCGGCCTTGATTTGGTTCAATGCGATGCAGAATTTATTTGCGACGGCGAATTTCAATCAATTCGTGCAAATCGTCATCAAGGCAGCGCAAAAACTTGTTGATAGCGGCGATGTTACGAAAACAGCCATCAAGACAATTGAAAATGCTTTTAAAGCAGTTGGACTGCCTGAGTAGAAATATTCCATGAATAGGAGGCTTCATCTACCATGCATATCAAATTTAGCTGCATAGGGGGATTTGCCAACCTCGACTTGAATTTCGAAATAGATACGGATGAATTGCCGAAAGAGAAGTATGAGGAATTGCAGAACTTAATGAAACATGCTGACCTTCATAATGCTGCCCAAAGTAAAATGGTAAAAACGCAAGGGTTCGACTCGTTTTCGTACCAGCTGGATATAGCAGATGTAAAGAAGAAGCAGTCTTTCTCATTCACAGACACAACAGCTCCGGAGGAAGTCCGGCCCTTATTGGATTATTTACGGAATTTAGCAATTGAAATAAAGCTGCTGGCAGAATAACCACGTCAAAAAAGTCTATCATTCAGATAGACTTTTTTTGACGAGTCGTAAAACTTCACAAAAATGTCATTTCGTTTCACTTTTATCTGGATTTTGGCTGTTTGTTCTCTAAATGGACACAAAATAGCGATCCGCAGTAGCAAATTTGAAACGGAAATTAGATAGTATAGCCCCTTGATGAAATTTTGTAAAGAGTTAGCCAATCAAACAGGTAAAGCAGTCACAAAAGGGAACTAATTTTGAAAGAGGTCATACAAGAGCGGTTTTACAAAAAAAGCATAAAATAGGATAATGGTCGCAGAGAGGTGAAGTGAATGACATATCAAGAAATGAAAGTGACGATAGCCGGAAACAGCCTTACCCAATTCGGGAAAAGAATATTAATCTCGCAGATTCAATTCTCGACATTGGAGGCGATATTCGAAGTCGATGAGGCGGTTCAAAGAAAGCTTGATCTCAATCGAAGGACTGAAATCAGGGAGTTCATCATCGATTCTGTATCGGAAGGGGACTTTTACTTTTCCCCATTCATCTTCTCGAGCAGGGGAGCGATCCAAGAAGTGCCCGTGGGCGGGGAACTGCCACCAGGAAGTAAAATATACATACTTGACGGGCAGCATAGGACCTATGCCCTCATTTCAGCCATCAGTCACCTAAGGGCACGGAAGGAAACGGAAGAAGAAATCGGAAACTTTCCCGAAGCGGCAAAGCTCCAAAACCAAATTGATAAGTTGAAAACCTATCCGGTCACGATTCAAATCTATTTAAATCTGGAAACGCATGAAGAAAGACAGCTATTCAATGATATTAATACGAAGCGAAAAGAGCCGCATAACGGCTTGGTGATGAAGTATGACCAGCGCGATGAATATGCAGAACTAACACGGAACATTGCCAGGATATTAGAAAGTAAGATGGAGATAGAGGCCACCCTTTCGAGGATCACCGTGAGATGTACGGCGCTTACTACGCTGACGATCATGAGGCGCTGCCTTATTGCTTTATTTGAAGGAAACGTCACCGCGAAAACGGGTAAAGCCAATTATGGTGATATGACCAAGGCCGAAATCATCAACACCGCGACTGCGTTTTTCGAGTCATGGCTGGAAATCTTTCCGAAGAAGATGACAGACCGGACTACATTCACATCAGGGTATTCCGGCATTCAAATAGCCCTTGCCCAAACGATCCACCAACTCCGAAAACATCATGAAATCCCCTATGAAGAAGCAATAAATCATATGCTGCATTTGAAGAAAGCCTGTACTTGGAAGCATGATGATACCCTTTATTCACACATTTACGACCCCTTGAAAAAAAGAGTCAAAAACCATTCGACTACAAACGCCATCCAGAAAACGGCTCTCGCGTTCAAACGAAAAATAGAACAAGAAGGAGGATGGCTAAATGATTCTAGGTGAATTGGACCGGAAAAGAAGGACGATGGTTTCCTGCTCCATCATCGAGCTGGTCCATATGTATCGCAACGGTCAGATCGCCACGAGGGAAATCAACCAGCTGCGGGTCCGATCGATCAAAAACTATCTTTTGGACAATGCATTAACGAAAAATATCTACCTGCCGCCACTTGTTGCCAGCAGCAGGGAAGGAGCAGCCCCTAATGGAGATCCTATCGAACTTTCGATCATCGACGGAACACAACGAATAGCGGCTTTCGCGCAATTGGAGGACAGTATCCTTAAAGCGTTAAAGAAGGGTGAAGAAAAGGTGAAACTAGCATACGAACTGGATTCACTCATGAAGGACAGCTCGATTGCGATCCAAGTATTTGAAGGGCTAACAAGAGCGGAAGAATCCCAGCTCTACCTGGATCTCAATCTAAAAGGCAAGAAAGTGGCCCTTTCCAAACGGATATCATTCGACTCGCGAAACAACCTCAACGTCATTACCAATCAGGTGCTCCATACCCATCAATCGCTAAAAACAGCCGGTGTCGAACTTGAAAAGCGTTCCATCAATCGTCCAGCCAATAAAAACCTCTTATCGCTATCGCAATTGAGGCAGGTCATCGGCATCTTCATGACTGGGAAGGCAAACGTAAACATCGAAGAGAAAGTATCACAAAGTCCGCTTTCGAACAGTGAATACATCACACTCATTCATCTCTATCTTAATGAACTATTCGACATATACCCGGCAGGACAGATGGGTGATTACACAAAATGCATGCTTGCCAGTTACCCGCTTTTCATTGCCGTTGCCCTTTATATCAATGACAAAATGGAAAACCAGCCAATCGAACAAAGACAACAGCTGATTGCCACGAGAATGTCAAAATTGAAAGAGGTGGACTGGAGCCCTGATAATCCCATTTGGAAAGAGTTTAAAGGAACATACAAAGGGCGGCCGCCATTATTTCACCTAAGCAAAGATAAAAACAATATCGAAGAGCTAGTACGCTGGCTGTATAGCTGTTGAGGAGGTGAGGGGAAATGTGATAATGAAAAAGTGAAAAACCCCTAGGTGAGGACGTCCGGTCAGACAATCACCTAAGGGCTTGCGAGCAGGAGTATACCTGCCTCTATGTCCAGTATACTCCATAAAAAGGAATAGTGAAATGGGGAGTGAATGGAATGATGATACGAAAAAACTATTTATTGAATATGGAAACGGTAGGAATGATGGAGCGATACGACGCCAATGGTGTCGAGATGACTACGGTAGTGGAGGGAGACAGCACTTTCCATGTTAGGCAACCGCGCCAGGAAATCCTGAATAACACGTTAAACCACTTTGGATTGGATCTGGATGGCGGACTAGCGGCAGCCAAATCCGTACTGGGCGGTAAATACAGACTGCCCGTCTGCATAAACGCCCAACTGGGGATGGTCTGGTTCTCCTCCCGCTCATTCCGGAAAAGAGGAGGAGTCTGGTTTTCCTACATCCACATTCGTGACTTAGAGGAAATGAACGAAAAGGAAACACTGGTCCACACAAACTACGGTCATTGCCTACCAGTAAACTTAAGCAAAAATCAGCTCGCCTTCAAAAGGGATCAAGCAGCCTATCTGCATACGACCTTCCATGAACGCTCATTGGGTAAAAAGACCTTTTATTACGAACCGGGAAGCGGAATCACCTTTTGCAAACAACCTGGGGAGGTCCATTACAGGGTGAAGGGCAAGGAATAATATAATCTATGGGACCGCTAAGTGGCGGTCTTTTCTTAGGAGTGGATTAAGTAAGAGCGGGTATTATTTAAAATCCGAAAAATAGTTATTGTAAAAAATGGAATGATACATTATGATTAGTAAAAAGTTAATATTTAGGGAAGGAAGTACGTATTTTGAAACGAATATTTGCTATTTTACTATCTTTTGGACTAGTTTTAGGTCTCTCGTTTGGCGCAAATGACGTTGCCGGTGCCAAAACAAAGGTGAAGACGTATAAAAACTGTACAGCATTGAATAAAGACTACAAAGGAGGCGTAGCCCGTACATCTTCCGTTAAAAATAAAGGAGGAAAAACGAAATACAAGCCTCACGTTTCAAAGGCGCTTTATGATGCCAATAAAAAAAGCGATCGCGACAAAGACTTGATCGCTTGTGAAAAATAAGGATTATTCAAAGAGACCTTTTAAAAGAAGGTCTCTTTTTATTAGGCTCTTTTCGTAAAGATTGATGTTTTTAAAACGAAACTATTTAAGGTTGATTGGAGCGGAAGTGCGAGACTCCTGCGGGAGCAGCGGGAMAGGTGAGACCCCACAGGCGTTTACGCCGAGGAGGCTCACCGCCCGCCCCGCGGAAAGCGAGCATCTGAAGGGGAAATCAACCACACCGCACTACGGGTAAATAGCAACAAAGTATGYGAAAACAGCCTTTTATTAAGATTGAGCAGTCTTTTTCAACATTAGTATATGTTTATGAGAAATGGGATTTAATTGTATCTTCAACTTTCTTTAACATTCCTTTATATGCTTCTTCATCAAGGTATCCAATACTTCCGAATAGTAAATGATCCACAGGTTCAATTCCAGTAAAATCAAATATTCCAATGTCAGAGGTAACTTTCAAACCAGCTGTCATACCCACCGCATCGTAAACCTCGTTAGGAGTTCCGTGTGTATTGATGATAAGCCCCTTTTTACCTTTTAATAGCTTGATTACACCTTCTTCTCCAGCAGAATATGCAAACCCAAATGAGAATACTCGGTCTACATACCCTTTAAGAATTGCTGGAAGACCCGTCCACCAAATAGGGTAAATAAATGTTATAACTTCTGCTTCAGAAATAAATTCTTGTTCCGTTTTAATATCATCAGGAGTTTTTCCTGCTTTCATGGCTGCTGTATCTTCCGGTTTCAGTACAGGTTGAAAATCAAGTGCATATAAATCACGCACAACAACTTCGTGACCGTTTTTCTCTAATGCATTGACTGTTGTTTCCAAAATAGAGTGATTTAAGCTTTCAGAGTATGGATGTGCATAAACAACTAAGTGCCTCATTTAGAATCTCCTCCTAGTAATTTTTATTTGATTATTAAGGGTAACCTAATATTATAGTGTTAGACATTTTTTTGAAAGTAGTCATTTTTTTATAATATAGTCACAAAAATGGTACCATTGAGAAAGAGAGGAATGTACGGTGGCGCGAAGCAGGTTCGGTGAACCTCCAGAGGAACAAATAGAGGTTTGTCCAGTTACACAAACTCAAGACATAATTGCGGGGAAATGGAAAATCATCATTTTATGGCATTTAAGCACAAATACAAGAAGATTTAATGAACTTCAAAGGCTGTTACCAGGTATTTCAAAAGGAATACTGACACGTCAGTTGAGAGAATTGGAAGAAGACCAAATGGTTCACAGAGAAGTATATAAAGAAGTCCCCCCAAAGGTAGAATACTCGTTAACACCTATAGGGAAAAGCTTTATTCCGATACTGGCTAGTATGGGAGAGTGGGGAAAAAAATATGAAAAATTAATAAAAAGCTAAAGCCTATACAGGTCTTTAGCTTTTTCCTCGTGGTTGATCATCCACTAACCCCATTTAATTCAATAAGACATCTTTTTTATCTTTCAAACCGTCCAAAATGTGTATTTTCCCGATTTATAAGTGCATCCCCAAGATTGATTCTGCTCATAAGTCTTTCATGGTCCGAAGGAAAACGTTCTTTAACATTTGCGACACCCTCTGTTGTTGGGATATTACCATTAGGCATAGGACGTTCTTCTCTTTGAAACCCAGGGTTCAAACTATCATTATTAGGGTCTCTACGAGCATCAAGGTTCCCGGCAGTATTATTTGGATCATTGTTATTATCTTGTGGCATATATTTCACTCCTTCACTTATATTATCCGCTGATGGCATGAATCTATTCGCACGCTGTACTATATCCTTTATTTATCCTGTTTTCCTCAATTTACAGCAACGCCAATTTCTCTTGAATGATCAACAAGTACGAAGGGTCTTTTTTATGCTTTAAAAAAACTTCTAAATATTATGATTGACTTACATTTTAATTTGTCTTACAATTTCAATGTAAATAGTCGAAAGATTCAATTAAATGGAAGGAGAACCTTTTAAGGGCTAATTCACTTCAACATGAAGCATGACAACATACTGCGCGTTAACTTTATGTCAATTCCGGAAATGACGTAAAGTTCTGTCATAATTTCAATATCTGAATGTCTAGAGTTATCTAAGTATTATTGCTTTAGAAAAAATGAAAGCGAATACATACTCTTTGGAATGGAGTGAATAACTTGAAAAATCAATCAAATCTTGCTGAATCCACTGTGATTGCTCCGGAGGTCGAAAGTAAGAAAACAAATTTCTTCACGAAGTTTAAAACCGCCTATGGTCCAGGAATTCTTGCCGTGTTAACGTGGCTTGGCGCCGGGGATCTGGTGACTTCTTCTGTTGCCGGTGCAGATTATGGATATAGTTTAATGTGGATTTTAGCTCTGTCATTAATTCTTCGTTTTCTTATCGTTAATGTTATTGCCCGGTTCCAGCTTTGTAACACAGAGGGTTTAACCATTCTTGAAGGCTATGGACGTATCCACCCATTTTTCGGGTATTTTATGTTTGGTTATGCATTGATCATGGGCCATCTGTTTAATGCCTATATGATTAAGGGAGCGGGAGAGGTATTATCGACACTCTTCCATGTCAATCAGCCATTCTTAGCTTCAATGGTAGTTGTAGGATTAGTGTTTATGCTTATTGGCAGGAATATTTATAATAGAATTGAAAGTGTAATGAAAGTGCTTTTGGCATTATTGACCATTGCCTTCTTGTTCCTGGCCATACAAGCTACACCGGATGTGGGGCAAATCATTAAAGGAACGGTTGGTTTTAGCATTCCAAGTGATACTGGCGTTCATGGAGCATTATTGGTGGCGATTTCAATTATCGGTGCAGTGGCAGGATCGATTTCGAACTTTGTACATCCATATTTCATGAAGGAAAAGGGCTGGACGAAGCCGAGTCATGTCAAGGTTCAAAGAAATGACTTACTGTTTGCCATCGGAGTTTGCATTGTGATTAATTTAGCCATTTGGGTGGTTGGGGCAGAAATTTTAAAACCGAATGGAATTCATGTGGAAACGATTGATGACTTGGCAATGGCATTACAAATGTCGTTAGGACAATTTGGCTGGTACATTTTTTATCTTGGGGTATTTGGCGTATTGTTCGCGAGTATAGTAGGGAAATCAACTGGTTTTCCAAGATTGATAGTAGATGCCTTTTACGTAATAAATAAAAACCGACGCGAAAAGTACAATGGTAAATATGAAAAAGATCCAATGTTTAAATGGATTATGATTTTTGTATTAGTTACGCCGCTTATTTGGTCCATTCCCGGCATGCCTGGTTTCATTGCATTGACAATTGGCGTAAATGCAATAAATATAATCGGCTTTCCGGTAATCGCAATTGGCATGCTAGTGCTTTCAAATAAAAAAAACTTGATGGGAAAATATAAAAACAATTGGTTCGAAAATATTATTCTAACATTAGCTTCCGTTTTAGCGATTTGGTCCGCCGTTCAATTAGCTACTACCTTTTTTTGAAATAATGGTAGATTATAGATAGAGGCGTAAAACAAAAAGGTTATGTCAGCATTCGAACCCGATGGGGTCCTACTTTATTGGAAGTGAGGTATCAATGATGAAACCGAAAGTTATCGTTTATAAGAAAGTGGATCAAAAGGTGTTGGATTATATTCAAGAGACTTGTGATGTCGTTTATTTTGAGGGTCTTGATTCACAAAACTATCCTGAATTTCATCAGGAGCTGAAGAACGCACAAGGTATATTAGGTTCAGGATTAAAGGTGGATAAAACTTTACTGGATCAAGCACCGCAATTAAAAATCGTCTGTAATTCATCGGTTGGTTACGACAATTTGGATATAACCGAGTTGTCCAATCGAGGAATCATGGCTACGAACACTCCCGAGGTATTGAACGAGACAGTCGCCGATACGATCATGGGTTTGATGCTCTCCACAGCGAGAAGAATGCCTGAGTTGGATCAAATGGTAAAGTTAGGGCAATGGACATCGAATATCGGAGAAAAATCGTTTGGGTTGGACGTCCATCATAAAGTATTAGGCATTATCGGAATGGGCGGAATCGGATCTGCCGTTTCAAAAAGGGCCCGTTTTGGGTTCGATATGAACATCTTATATCACAATAGATCCAGAAACGAAGACGCGGAACAAAAGTATGGAGCTACATACTGTTCCCTGGAAGATCTGTTAAAGCAATCTGATTTTGTCTGCTTGATGACACCGCTGACTCCTCAAACCGAAAAGATGATGGGGGAAAAAGAATTCAAGCTCATGAAAGAGTCCGCCATCTTCATCAATTGTTCAAGAGGGAAAACAGTGGATGAAGAAGCGTTGATCGATGCGCTAAAGACCGGAGAAATTCACGCTGCAGGACTGGATGTCTTTGTACAGGAGCCCGTCCAGGAAGACAACCCGCTGCTTTCCATGAAGAATGTCGTCACTCTGCCTCATATCGGTTCCGCAACATATGAAACCCGCCTGAAAATGGCGATGCTGGCCGCAACAAACCTTGTCGCCGGATTACAGGGCGAAACTCCGCCTACGTTAATTAAAGCTGGCGTAAAGGTGAAGTGATCTTTTATAAATTAAGCTGGATAGCCTTAATTGGGGCTATCCATTTTTTTGTTTCGGATTATGATTTTTACTCATCCTGCAAAACAAAAAGCCCTCCCATAAAGGAGGGCTTTCAGTTTGTAGACAAAAGGGGTTCGGAATTAAAAAATTCTGAACCCCTTTTGAAATTCCCTTTGAATTTCCGCCTAAAGTTAAGAGATTGGGGCTCTACGAGCCCACTATGTTAGGCCATTTTTGGACCTCGCCATGTCCAATTGGCCATCTTCTTTAAATTAATGGCAGCGAAAGTAAGCATCGCCTGCATCGACAATTTTTTAAGTCCCCTTAAAGTAGTCCAACGCATACCATGCTTTTCTTTTG